>MWBZ01000093.1 GCA_002069765.1 bacterium ADurb.Bin243 | reverse complement strand
ATTTCTTTTATGCTCGCTTAAATCCTGTTTACCGATAATATAACCTTTTATCCGTTTATCTGTTCAAAGCCGTTGACATATCTTTTCTTATTTATTAAAATAAAAAGAAATATTTATAGTTGGCTATCTTTATGACTAACATCACCAAAGATATATTTCTAAACTCTGCCCTATTCCTTACACGCGGCTGGATAGTATTGCGGGAAAAAACTGACGGAACGGCATCCAAACTTTCTGCCGCCCCAAAATAGAGAATGGATGAAGATATTGAAAGTGGCCGCAGAGCTCGCAATCTTTATCCAGAAGGCAAACTCGTCAACGCAAAAAACATTGAAAAAGCAACAGAGATAACAAGATACCTGATTGCGGATAACGTCGTATGCGTATATTCAAAGCGACCTTCAGATGCGGCAGCCTGGTAAACAAAGCCGACATTCTAAAGCGTGAATGGACCAATCCTGAAGCTATATATACTACAATGCTTAGAATAAAGGCTTATCAAGTTATTTTATACCACATCGATTTTTCCTGCTCTTATCATCTTATTATGTTGTTAATATTTTTAAGACGGCTAACTTTTTTATCACGTTCGAGCAGTGCCGGGTCAACCACCAATCGCTGCCATGCATCTACATCGATGTAGAGTCGATTATTTAATTTGATTATGACTTCCAGGAGTTTGCCGGCATGGTTCCATTTTCTGACCGTTGAGGGTTTAATAAAGATATTGTTTAACTCGAGTTCCTGAGTGGCGGTAATTTTTATTAGCTTTCCCATACAAAAGATATCCTCCTATAAGTTTTGATTTTGTTGTATGCCTCTTATTATTATTTATACTGAAAAAACCAAAAACGTCTTACAATCCGAAAAACCTTATGACAATTGAATATTTCGATTGAGGTCACGCAGTTATTCGTTAAGACACGTCACCGCCGTGGTAAAGCGTCAAAAGAAACGACCCGCAAAATAAAAAGCGCCGAATGTCGTTTTATGACTCCTGCGCTTTATTTAGTTAGCCGAAATTATGTTATAACGATAAATAAAAAAAAGAAGACCTCCGATGAAGGTTTATGGTGTGAACTTCATCAAAAGAAGGAAAGAAGGCTGACCCGAATAAATTATCCCCCTATTATCCCCCAGCACGCCCGGAAAAATCAAGAACCCGTGATTTCTCACGGGTTCTTGGTAGCGCCCCCTGCGGGATTCGGACCCGCGCCGCCGCCTTGAAAGGGCGATGTCCTGGGCCGCTAGACGAAGGGGGCGTTTGTATTTTGTTTTGCGCTAATCAGTAATAAGCTAGTAATTGGCTTATCCGGCTTAATGTTGGTGGGCCCAACAGGACTTGAACCTGTGACCTACCGGTTATGAGCCGGTAGCTCTACCAACTGAGCTATGGGCCCTCTTATTAACGCGTTTTCAAAAGTAATATAATTATACTACAATCCAATAATTAATTCAACAGCACTTTCATATCATTTTAAACCATTTAAGGCAATATACATAAATTAAGTGTGTAAATCGATATTTTTCTAATTATTTCTACTTTTTTCGAATTATTTCATCAAATAAATATGTGTTAAGAATATAATATTCGAATAGAATTTCTTTTTTATTTATTTCTTCACTCTAAGCTCTAAATGAACTGTTTTTAAAAATATTATAGCCGGTTGGCGCTCTTGTAAATGAACTTTAATCTAAATTAAAATAATTCCATTCTTTAATATATAGTTTTAACGTATAAAAAAACAAAGGAAGGGCCGAACCCTTCCTCTGTTTTTGGCATCAGTTTTAAATTCCGCGGGCTTGCCCGCATCGGTTTTTAAAAGCTATATTATTATATTATTATATTACTCGGCGTAAAATTCCTTCAATTTTTTCGAACGCGAAGGGTGCTTGAGTTTGCGAAGAGCTTTAGCTTCGATTTGCCTTATGCGCTCGCGCGTTACCCCGAAGATCCTTCCGACTTCCTCGAGCGTGCGCGGGCACCCGTCTATAAGGCCGAAACGATATTTTATCACTTTGTCTTCGCGCTCCGTGAGCGTTTTTAATACGTCGTTTATCTGCTCTTTGAGCATAAGATAAGACGCCGATTCTACCGGCGACACCGCATTTTTATCTTCGATAAAATCTCCGAGATGGCTTTCGTCTTCTTCGCCTATAGGCGTTTCCAGCGACACCGGCTCAAGCGATATTTTAAATATCTTCTTAACCTTTTCCACGGGCATTTTCAAGCGTTCCGCGATCTCGTCGTGGGTCGGCTCGCGGCCCAGCTCCTGCGACAGCTGGCGAGCGATCTTTCTGAGGCGGTTTATTATTTCCACCATGTGAACGGGAATTCTAACGGTGCGCGCCTGATCTGCTATAGCACGGGTTATAGCCTGGCGTATCCACCAGATCGCGTAAGTGGAAAATTTAAAGCCCTTTTTATATTTAAACTTCTTGACGGCTCGTATAAGGCCCTGGTTGCCCTCCTGAATGAGATCAAGAAAGAGCAGGCCGCGTTTTTTGTATTTTTTAGCGACCGACACGACGAGACGCAAATTGGCTTCGATAAGCTTTATGGCGGCTTCTTCGTCGCTCTGCTCGATTCTCTTGGCGAGCTCGACCTCTTCGTCGGTATTTAAAAGCGGCACTTCGCCGATGCCCCTCAGATACATTTTAACCGAATCGAGCACCGAATCGTCGCCCTCGAAATTCGCCTGATATTCGTCGAATTTTTTAATTTCTTCCAGAAGACTGTCCTGTGAAGCGTATTTATCTTCATCGTCATCGGTGAGCTCGATTTTAGATTCCATGATGATGGAGATGACTTCTTCCATTTCATCTATGGTAGAAGTTTGCGGCAGCTTCGACTCGATTTCCTGATAGGAGATGCTGCTGTTGGCGAGGGCTTTTTTTATAAGCTCCGTAATGATCGGCTGAAGAGTAGTCGAAAGCCTTTTCTGGATTTCTTTTTCGATCAAATCAAAGCTGAGAGGAACGGCGGGTTCTTCAGCGGCTTTTGCTTTCTTTTCAGTCACCGGAGGCGTTTTATGAGCGTCAAATTTTATGCCGGAGGTTACTTCGGCTATTTTTAACTCGAGCTTGACCAGGCAATTTATGAAATTTACCAGACCGTCTTTTAATTCTTTGCTCTTTGCTCCAGCCTCACCGTCATTGAGTTTGCGGGTTACCGGCCCGGCCTGTTCGACCGATGTTTTGCCTGCAGCTTTAGGCGAAGCGCCTGACGGATTTACTGATTTTTTTTCAGAAGGCCGTTTAATATTTTCAATTTCTTTTAACGTGCTCTTTAAAATAATTTGAGGTCCCTTGGGGCGTTTCGCGTAATTTTTATCGGACCTGGATTCCATATCGAGTTTTATCAAAGACGGGATATTTAAAATTACGGAATTCGATGAATTTAAAGCTGACGAGTTTTTATTTTCCGACTCGTTGTTCTTGTTAAGATACATAATTACTATAAAACCTCCAACCTCTGCTTATAAGCTGAAAAATTCAGGCTAATTGGTTAGTTAAAATCAGTTAACGGAATAAAAATATTTTGAAAATATTGTTAAAGGTTATCTTTTTGAAGCATCGACACTTTTTGCAATAATTGTTTCGAAGTTTCGATATCACCTACGGTTTCGGCCTCCCGGATCTTTAATTTCAAATCATCGATTTGTTCCTTTCTAACTATGTTGTTGTATTTGCTTATCAGGTCTTCAAAATATTTGGACGCATTCTCGTCGTCTAGAGCCACTGCGAGAAGCTTGTTGTATAAAGGCGCATACTCGCTGGATAAGTAAAGCGACTGCAAGTCTTCTTTAAGGCTGAGGTTATCGGCGCCGAGCATCAATTCTATCATTTCGAGAAGCTCCGGGCTTTTTATGGTTTCGGCATTGACCCCCGCTAAAAATGCCGGCAAAAAATCTATTTTTTGAATCAGCGAGTGCAGCAGGTCTATTTCAAGTTTACGCCTCACGTTAGCTTCGGGCGCAAGAAGCAGCTTATTATCGATTTCTTTGCCGGCACCGCCGTATGCGGGATTTTTCATGCCTTTAAACACGATATCGCGAATGCCGTCTTCGGATATATTCAAATCCTGTGCCAGAAGAGTTATGTACTGATTACGGCTGATCTCTGAAGCAATGGAACGCAGGTGCGGCGTGAGAAAATTAATGATCGACGTTTTGGATTCCACGTCCCGGCGCCCGAATTTATCGTAAGCGTAATTCACTAAAAATTTAGTAAAGGCCATTGCCTTTGACAGCGCAGCGCCGGTTTTTTCGAGGCCGTATTTATTGACGAACTCGTCTGCGTCCTTGGCGCCTTCGAATTTAACGACCGAAATATTCAGGCCGGGCTTTGAAAAAAGCTCGAAATTTTTCATGGTGGCCCTTATTCCCGCTTCGTCCATATCGTATAAAAAAATCACCCTGTTGACGTTGTTTTCGATATATTTGACATGGTACGGCGAAAGCGCGGTTCCGCAGGTGGCTAAAACGTTATGAATGCCGTTTCTGTGCAGCGAAATAAAATCGAAATAACCCTCTACTAAAATAACTTCTTTCGTTTTAATTATAGCATCATGGGCAAAGTTGATGCCATAAAACGCGGAATTTTTTTTATAAACGGCCGTTTCGGGCGAGTTGAGGTATTTAGGAGAGCCTTCGAGCTGGGTGGTGCGCCCGCCGAATCCGATAGTACGGGAGCTTCTGTCAAAAATAGGAAATACTATGCGCCCGAAAAACCTGTCGAAATACCTTCCGTCAGCCGTTTTAACGATAAGCCCGGCCTGCTCCAGATCAGAGGCGGTATATTTTTTTGATTTAAGTACCGCTTCATGAAATTTAGCCGGCGAAGCAAAAGAATAACCGAGCATATACTGTTCGATATCTTCATTTTTGACCCCGCGCATATAAAGATAATTGCGGGCCGTTTCAGCTTCTTTTGAAGCGCTTGCAAGGACTTTGAAAAAGTAAAGACTCGCTTCGCCCAATAGGTTATATATTATTTTAAACTTGTCTGTCTCGGCCGGAGCGAGGCTTCCAGCGAGGCCCGTGGGAAGCTCTATACCCTGAACTCCGGCGAGCTTGATGAGCGCTTCTTTATAGGAAATATTTTCCATCATTGAAACGAACTTTATTACATCGCCGCCCGCCTGGCAGCCGAAACAGTAAAAAAACTGCTTTTCGGGATTGATATTGAACGAAGGCGTTTTTTCGAGGTGAAAAGGGCAATTGGTCAAAAAATTTTTGCCGCTTTTCTTGACCGGCACATAATTTGAAATAGTGCTCACTATATCGTTATTATTCTTAACGTTGACGACGAACTGCTGGAATATTTTATCTTCTACCATAATCCACCGATAACAGATTAAATAAACAAATAATACCGGCGGCGCGATATCTACCGATATCACGCCCGGCATTAATAAAAACGCTATAAAAATATGAAATTTATTTCGATCATTAAATTATACTCGAAAATTTTGATTTGTCAAGTATAATTGAAGCTAAAACCGATTTTTTTAAATTAGGACCGGTGAACAGATTTTGTATATCGAGAGTTTCGTTTCCCTTATCGTCGTCGCCGGTCTGTTCAACCCTGGCCAGCTCGCCCATACTGCTTTTAACGCTGGAATCCATTTTTTTCAGCGCCTTTCTCCTGCTTCTGGATTCGCGGCGCTCGATGGCGATACGCTCGGCGCTCTGGTCCACTACGGCCCCGCTTGAAACCAGCTGCCCTAAAGAATTAAGAGCGTATTGCGAATCCACGTCGAAAGAAACGCTCGCCTTCGATTTTTCCAGCTGGTCTTTTTTCGATTTTACGATCTGGCCCGAAGTGTTTACGTTATAAGCGTCATCGGAATTCGTTAGCGGCCCTGCGCTGTCGATATACGAATCAGCCTGCTCTGACGGCTGGTCTATATACGAACTGACCTGCGAGAGAGGCTGTTCAATGTAAACGGATTTATTTTCGAAATACTTTTCGTTTTCCGCGCTGCGATCCATTTCTGAAAAAGCCTGCTTTTCAGATGAATTTTCGGGTTTTATTTCGTTCAAGGTAAAAGGGTCTATGTTTTTAGGAACGCTTTTGACCTTGGTAAAATCAAACTCGCTTAAATCCATGTCTAATTCAGATTTCGTACCGTCGCCTTTTTTGGCGGACAAAGATTCGATTACGGTGACGACAATGAATACGATTACCAGGAATATAAATTTTTCCATCGAGTACCGCCTTTAGCTGGATTCTTTATCCACGCAGATTTACACTTTGTCGGCTATGGACTGACGCATTTCAGTGTCGGACTGAATGTTTTTCATTTTATAATAATCCATAAGGCCGAGATTGCCTTCTCTGAAAGCTTCCGCTATGGCTTTGGGAACTTCGGCCTCGGACTCGACGACCTTAGCCCTCATTTCCTGCTCGCGGGCGACCATTTCCTGCTCGAGCGCCACCGCGAACGCCCTGCGTTCTTCGGCCTTTGCCTGAGCCACTTTCTTATCGGCTTCAGCCTGGTTGATCTGCAGAACAGATCCGACGTTCTTTCCGACTTCGACGTCGGCTATATCGATGGAAAGTATTTGAAAAGCTGTATTCTTATCGAGCCCCTGCTGTAAAACGTGCTTGGATATTTTATCGGGCGACTCGAGTATGTCTTGATACGATTTGGCCGCGCCTATGGCCGCTACAACGCCCTGCCCTACGCGCGCTATGATGGTGGGTTCTCCCGCGCCGCCGACGAGCGTGTCGATATTCGCCCTGACCGTTATTTTAGCTATAACGAGAAGTTCGATACCGTCCTGGGCCACGGCGGAGTTTTTAGGCGTTTGAATGACCTTGGGATTTACGGACATCTGCACGGCTTCCAGCACGTTACGCCCGGCGAGATCTATGGCTGCGGCTTTGTTAAAGTCGAGTTTTATATTTGCTTTCTGGGCCGCGATAAGCGCCGATACTACGCGCTCGACGTTTCCGCCCGAAAGATAGTGCGCTTCGAGCTGGGATATTTCGAGGTAATCGAGGCCGCCTTTAACGCCCTGAATGAGCGGATTAACTATTTCCGAAGGCACTATGCGCCTGAACCTCATGGCGACGAGCGTCCACAGTCCGACGTTTACGCCCGACATCCATGCGGCTATCCACAGGCGTACCGGAACCATATACATAATAAAGCCTACGAAGGCGATTATGCCGATAACCACCAGAACGAGCATGGTTTCCGCCACATCGGAATTGCGCCCGCCCGCGCCGTACTGAGATAACATGAGAATTAAATCGTTAACCATCGATAAACCTCCACATTATAATTTTTGTTGAACTCCGAACCGTTTTTTGGCTTATAGTATTGAATCAAGCCCTGACTACGACAAGCACGTTACCTTCATTTGAAACCACCCTTATTTCGGAACCGCTTGAAATGAACTGGCCGTCGGATACAACGGAATAGCGTTTGCCTTCTATTTCGGCCTTACCCGAAGGATTGAGGTCGGTGACGGCCGCGCCTTTTTTTCCGACGATCCAATCGGCGGAATCGCTGGTGGCCTTATAGCCTTTATCAGCGGAAATCGTGCTCGTAAGGATAAAGCTTTTGAAAAGCTGAGTCTGGGAAAGAGTTTTAACCATTAAAAACGCCAGGAATAACGCGGGTACGAGCGCAAGAAGTATGGCGTCAGGACGAGGGTTTAGATAAACGCCGTAAGCTCCCGCGCAAAAACCGGTAATTCCGATTATCCCGAAACCGGGTATGAAAAATATTTCCAGCGTGATAAGCACGGCAGCCGCGAATATCAAAACAACCGGCAGAAGAGCGGCCGTATAAAAATAATAACCGCACGCCGTCAGGGCGAAAATAACGGCGAGCAGGCTGAACCTCAAATAATCTTCCATCGAACCCCTCCTTTTGAAGCGGCCGGTTTAGACCGTAGTTACGGTTATTACGTTACCCTCGTCGGAAACCACCTTCACTTCAGAACCTTTTGCGATAAACTGGCCGTCGGATACGACCTGAACGCTTTCGCCGTCTATTTTTACGCGTCCGGCGGGATTAAGATCGGTCGTAGCCACTCCGGTTTTGCCGAGGAATTTGACGTATTCAATTTTAGCGGCGTTGCCGCCGGATATCGAGGCCGTAAGCGCGACTTTCTTAAACATTCTGGAAGTCGGAAAATAAGTTATGAATAAAGTTATTATTACCGTCGTTAAAATAATCGAAACGGAAACGACTTTGACGGCCTCGTGCGGGTCGGGGAAAGCAAGATACATGCCTGAAAAAGTGGCAGCCAGCCCGAGAAGTCCGGTAAGGCCGAAACCGGGCACTACGAAAGCTTCCAGAAGCAGAAGCGATACGCCCGTTATAAAAAGTATCATCGGAAGCATCGAACCGGCGCCGGCGATGGAATGCCCCCAGAAAAAAAGCGCGAAACAAAGCAGGCCGCCGATTCCCGGCGCGATATGTCCCGGCATCCAGAACTCCACGGTCAATCCGAGTATGCCCAGATTTAAAAGTATCCCCGAAACAACCGGATCGGAAACGAAGCGCGCCACGCCTTCACCGATGGATTGTTCGTGGGTGATATACGAAGCGGCCGCTTTTTCCAGCGCGAGAAGCTCTTCTATGGAGCTTACGCTGGCTTCGGAAAGCTTGTATTTAAGCGCCTGGTCGTAAGTCAGATTTAAAAGCTTGCCTTTCGGCTTTATGTCTTTTATCTCGACGTCCTTATCAACCATAGCTTTAGCGAGGTCTTCTGGATGCTTCATGGCGGACGCTACCGATTCGAACTGGGCCCTGAGCGCGGACACCATTTTTTCATCGGTAGTCCAGTCGCTCATATTTTTAGGCTCCGCCGAACCTATCGAAGAGCCTTTTCTCATATAAATCTTCGGGGTGGAAAGCGCGATAAGAGCGCCGGCCGACCATGCGTTTTCAGAAACGTAAGCCACCACAGGCGTTTTTTGTTCGCGAAGCAGCTTGGATATTTCTATCGCCGCGTCAACCCGGCCTCCGAAAGTGTCTATGTCTATTATTATCAACGCCGCCCCGGCGCGCGCGGCCTCTTCGAGCCCTCTTCTCATAAAACTCAGAAGGGCGAATTCAACCGTGCCTCTGACGGGGATCACATAATTTACGCCCGCCAGAGCCTTTTGCGGGAAAATAAAAGAAAACGCTAGAATGCACGCGGCTAAAGCCGCGGCCGTAATTATGCCTATAAAGGCCGATAATCTGACGCTTTTAAACTGCATTTTTTCAACCCGCCTTTTTAATTTTTAAGAAAAAATTTGTTTTACTGCACTAGAAGCGGCGCGCAAAAATCATAACCGTATAAAAAGCAATTTAAGCTCCCAGCGAGCTTACGTATTTTTTTACAAGGTCGGAAACGAGCTTGCCGTCGGCTCTGCCTTTAAGTTTCGGCATAACCGCGCCCATGAGCTTTGACATATCTTTAGGCGATGCGACGCCGGCGGCCGCGGCTTCGTTCTTTATAATTTCGGCGACTTCGGCTTCTCCGAGCTGTTTCGGCAGATAATTCATAAGTATTTCGAGCTCTTTTTTTTCTTTTTCGGCTAATTCGGTTCTGCCGCCGTTTTCATACATTTGAATGGAATCTTTTCTCTGCTTGGCAGCTTTATTCAATACGTTGACCACTTCTTCGTCGGTAATGGGGTCATTTTGTTTTCGCGAATCGATTTTATACTGCTTCAGAGCGGCGTAAATAAATGAAAGGGCGCCGGACTTGAATTCGTCTCGGGCTTTCTTTGCGTCTATCATGTCTTTATAGATCTGGTCGTACAACTGCATAAGGCACCTCGTTTTATTTGTTATTATTATTATATAAGCGCGGCCGGAGCCGCGCTTATATAACATATACCGTAATTTTTAAATTTTGCGGCTAGCTTGCCGATTGCGTTTTTTTACCGTACTTCGCGATATGCTCGCTCAGCTTATAGCCGTAAGAGCAAGCGTATTTAATGTAGTTTTCGCGAAGCGAAAACGTCATCGGGCCCGGAAGGCCGTTTCCGATAATACGTTTATCGGCGCGCACGACCGCTACGACTTCTGCGCCCGTTCCAGTGAGGAAAACTTCGTCGGCGTTATAAACGTCGTGCGTGGTGAATATGGTTTCGGTGACCGTTATCCCCATCGAGCGGGCCACTTTGATTATTGAGTCGCGGGTGATGCCTTTAAGCAGGCCAAGATGGGCGGCCGGAGTTAAAATTTCTCCGTTTTTAACCAGGAAAATATTGTCCGCGCTGCATTCGGCGACATAACCGTCGTGGTTGAGCATTATAGCTTCGCCGACGCCGGCGTTGTTAGCTTCTATGCGGGCGAGGATATTATTGAGGTAATTGAGCGATTTGACTTTTCCGTTGAATGAATCTACCGGCGTGCGCCTTACTGAAGCGGTTATCACTTCGAGGCCTTTCTGGTAAAATTCTTCCGGATAAAGTTTTATTTTATCCGCGATAACCACGAGAGTGGGCCGCGAGCATTTTCTTGGGTCCAGCCCGAGATCGCCTGCGCCGCGTGAAACGACGAGCCGAATGTAAGCGTCTTCGAAATTATTGATTATAAGCGTCTCGGCCACGATTTTTTCCATTTCTTCAATCGTAACCGGCATGTCGATCATAAGCGTTTTAGCGGACTCGTAAAGCCTGTCTAAATGCTCGCGCAGGGCGAATATGCATCCTTTATAGGCCCGGATTCCTTCGAAAGTGCCATCGCCATAAAGAAAACCGTGATCGGAAACCGACACTACGGCTTTGTCTTTATCGATAAATTCACCATTTACATAGATTTTTAATGACATTACTATCAGCCCTTTTTTCTAAATTATTTTCAGGCTTCAACATTATTCATTCATACCTGACCCATTTTTCTTTACTCGATACTCGCTTTGGAGACGTTTATTTTCAGTTTTTTACCTGTTTTTAAAGATAGATTAATTATAGCACAAAATTTTTAAAAAATCAAGAAAACAAAAAACCTATCAAATATACTTCGCGCCTTCGAGTATGGCCTTTTCGTTAAGCGGAAGCAAGTTCTGGTGCTTCGCCGAAGTGGATTTTTTCAATGCGTAAGCCAGGCTTTCTTCCGAAAAAGCTTTTGAATTAGCCATAAAAGATCCTACCAGAACCATGTTAAGCAGTTTGGTAGAGCCTATTTTGTCGGCGATTTCTGAAGCCGGTATCGCTATCATTTTAACGTCGCTGCGCGGCGTGAAGCCTTCTATGATAGATTTATTGTAAATGCATATTCCGTCTTTTTTTAGCGACGGCAGGAACTTGTCCATGGAAGGACGGTTTAATATCATAAGCACGTCGGGGTTTTCGACGACCGGCGAACCTATTTCGCTGTCGGACAGGATAACCGTGCAGTTCGCTGTGCCGCCGCGCATTTCCGGGCCGTAAGAAGGTATCCAGGAAACTTCGCGGCCTTCATGAAGGCCCGCTTCTGCTATAAGCTTTCCGGCCAGAAGGACGCCCTGTCCGCCGAAACCGGCAATTACAAGATTCAAGGGAAATTTATTGTTTTTTTTGCTCATTCTTACTCGCCGCCTTTCGCGTCTTCGGCCTTAGGGGCCTTAAATTCCTTCAACGGATAATAAGGGATCATGTTTTCCTGCAGCCATTTTTTAGAGTCGGGAACGTTCATTCCCCAGTCGGTCGGGCATATGGAAAGAACTTCGACCATAGAAAAACCCTTGCCTTCGAGCTGCGTCTGGAACGCTTTCTTTATGGCGGCTTTAGCCTTTACTATGTTGGCCGGCGTATCTACCGCCACGCGCGAAAGGTATTTAACGCCTTCGAACCCGGAAAGCATTTCCGAAACCCTGATAGGGTAGCCCATCGTTTCGCTGTCGCGGCCGTAGGGCGAAGTCTGGGTTTTCTGGTTGATAAGCGAAGTGGGTGCCATCTGGCCGCCCGTCATACCGTATATCGCGTTATTTATAAAAATAACCGTAATCTTTTCACCGCGGTTGGCGGCATGAATGATTTCGGCGGTGCCGATTGCTGCGAGATCTCCGTCGCCCTGGTAGGTAAAAACCACAGAACCCGGAACGGAACGCTTAATGCCCGTGGCAACGGCCGGAGCGCGGCCGTGAGCTGCCTGGGAGAAGTCAGTGTTGAAATACCAGTAAGCGAAAACCGAGCATCCGACGGGAGCGACGCCTATGGTTTTTTCCTGGATGGCGAGTTCGTCGATAGTTTCGGCTACGAGCCTGTGAACGACGCCGTGCGTGCAGCCGGGGCAGTAGTGAAATGTTCTGTCGCTCAGGCATTTGGGGCGCGTCGCGACTTTTTTCATCGTTTTAACTTCTTCTAATATCTTTGCTTTGTCTTTCATTTTATTCCTCGCTTTAATTCGTATTTTCTATCTAAAAATAAAATTTCGTTTTCTTTCAGCCGCAATTAAATGCTATTTTATAGAAAACAATCTTTTTACATTCGTAAGAACTTCATTGGGCGTGGGAACTACGCCGCCCGTTCTTCCGAACAGCTCGACGGGCTTGAGGCCGTTTACGGCCAGCCGCACGTCTTCGATCATCTGGCCGGTGGATAATTCCACTGAGATGAATCCTTTGACATTTTTAGACTGTGCGAGTTTCGATATAGGCATTTTCGGGAAAGGCCAGAGGGTTTTAGGCCTTAAAAGGCCGAGTTTTATGCCCTGCTCGCGCGCCATGACGCATGCCGTTTTACAGATACGGGCGGTAATGCCGTAGGAAACCATTACATATTCGGCGTCGCCGCACTGGTATTCTTCGTATAAAAGCTCGTTTTTCTCGATTTCGGCGTATTTTTTATAAAGATGCTCGATATGCTTTTCCATATCTTCCGGCACGAGATGAATCGAGGAAATCAGGTTCTGGCCGCGGCCGCGGGCGCCGATCGTAGCCCATGGCTTGTCGTATTTTTTAATATTGGTCGCTTCGGGAAGCGCCACCGGCTCCATCATCTGGCCGAGGTATCCGTCGCTGAGCATCATTACCGGCGTCCTGTATTTATCGGCGAGGTCGAAGCCGAGCACCGTAAAATCGGCCATTTCCTGGACGGAAGACGGCGAAAGGACTATAAGCTTATAATCGCCGTGGCCGCCGCCTTTTACGGCTTGAAAATAATCGCTCTGGGCCGGCGCGATATTGCCGAGGCCGGGGCCGCCGCGCACTACGTTAACGATAAGGCAGGGGACTTCGGCGCAGGCGATATATGAAATGCCTTCCTGCTTGAGCGAAATGCCGGGCGACGACGAGGAGGTCATAACGCGCACGCCCGTGCCGCCGGAACCGTAAACCATATTAATGGCGGCGACTTCCGATTCGGCCTGAACGAACACGCCGTCCCTTTTGGGCATGTGCTTCGCCAGATAAGCCGGAAGCTCCGACTGCGGAGTTATCGGATAGCCGAAATAGTGCCTGCAACCGGCTATCATGGCGGCTTCGCCAATGGCCTCGTTGCCCTTCATCAAAACTTTACTTGCCATTTATATCAACCCCTTAAATTATTCTAATATTAAATTATGCTAATATTCTTCGCCCGGCCGTTTTGCCGCAGCGAAGCCGGCTAACGGTAAACCTCGAAAACTATGTCGGGGCATACCCTATAGCAGCTGGCGCAGCCGGTGCACTTGGACTGATCTACGCACGATACCGGATGGTATCCGCTTTCATTGAGATGCTCGCTGAGCTTCAGTATCTTTGCCGGGCATACAAGAACGCAGGCCTCGCAGCCTTTGCAGGTTTCTTCAGATATTATTACTCTACCCATACATTCCCACCCTTTTCTTCATTTGATAAATCGCTTTTTACGCTAACTTTCATACTTCATGCGCGTAGCGCAAAACCCTTTTCAACGCGAACCATTCTTCATTCTCTTTTAATTTTATATCTTTTAGCTCTTCTATTAAATCGCCGGACGCGCAAACGTATTTTACGGGCGTTGCGGCAAGAGGCATTCCGCTGACCTTAAGATAGCCTTCCCTTACAACGGCCGCGCTGGTGTCCTGCATCAAATGGTTGTTTAAAACCAGATGGGTTACGGACGTCTTGCTCGACTTTTCTATGAGCGCTATCATATCGGTTATTTTTTCAAAAGTATCGGTGTCCGGCCGGTTAAGATTCAGCACCATATAATGCGAAAAACCTCTTTTGTGGATAAATTCGCTCAAATGCCCCAGAACTATGGCTCCGCCGTCGCCGCCCACTTCGAGGATGACTTTAGCGTCTCTATCGAGCACCATGGACTTTATGCGCCCCGAAACCGAAGGCATATCCGCGGCGGAAATCTCGCGGTCTTCAGGGGTGATCACTTCGACGCCGAGACCGTTGAGATATTCTTTATGCTTTCTCGAACGGAAATAAGGATTTATGAAATCGAGGTCGCAAAGCGCGACCGCGCTCTGCGGAGCGTTTCGTTTCAAATGTGAAGCGTAATTTAAGCAGAATTCAGTTTTTCCAGACCCGAGATGGCCTGAAACTATTATAAGATTTGAATTTGTCACACCATACCCCTGATATTTATATTTTAATGATATGATATAACAATTTTTCTTTTTTTGCAACTATTTTATTAAATTATTTAAGCCGTTCAACGCTGCGGGATACGGCTCATCGCATGAGATTTTGCCGCCGGCGCAGACGGTTTAAAGCGACCTGGTTTTTCTGGTGAAATTATCGGCGAAATATTTCTTCTCGGAATCGTAGCCGTTCGACGAAGGCAGCTCAGAACGAGAAACGTGCCAATCCGCGGTTTCGGAAATCGCCCGGGCATAAGGCGTAAAAGGAAAATTTTCTTCGCCGAATAGCCCCTTCAGCTTGCCCGCGTCGAAGGCGGTGTGATACCAGGTGTATGGAAAAGAAAGCCCGCCCGTGGCTTTTTTATATTCTTCGCCGTTCAGGTAAACGATTTTTACTTCTTTGCCGAGGCACTTTCCGATAATCTTCAAAAATTCGGAAAAATTAAGCGAGTCGTTGGACGCCGCGTTATATATCTGGCCGAATGCGGCCGTATTTAAAAGCGTTCCGCTAATCTGCGCGGCGAGGTCTTTGACGTAAACGGCGTTGAACATCGGGTCCTGGCCTCCGGAAGGAATGAATATGGGAATTTCCTTATATATTCGGTCTATAAAGTAAAACAACCGTTCGGTATAATCGTGGGGACCGTAAATATAAGTAGGCCTGATTATGGTAACTTCGAAATCTTTATTTTTAGAGCAATATAAAAGCTCTTTTTCGCACTTGATTTTTTCACGGCCGTACATGGAATTGCTTTCGCCGTTATCCAGCGGATGCTCTTCGGTGGCCGGTATGTATTTTAAAACGCCGTAAACCGAACATGTCGAAATAAAAATATACTGGGCCGTTTTTTTTGAAAAAGCCCGGATGGCAGGCGTGAGTTCGTCTTTTGAGTAGCAGGAAAGGTCTATTACGGCGTCGATTTTTTTTGCGGCGATTTTTTCCAGGGCGTCGCAAAAATTAAGAGGCGAACTTCTGTCGGCGATATGGCGGTAAA
>MWBZ01000092.1 GCA_002069765.1 bacterium ADurb.Bin243 | reverse complement strand
GCGGAATGCGCACCCGGCCGCAATATTTATTCGTCAGAAAATGAAAACGGCTCTTTTGCGTTACATTATATAAAAAGCGCCCAGGCGCCGGTTATTATTACAAATACACCAGCGATCCTGCCTTTTATATTTTCTTTCAAGATAAAATGCGATAATATTACGGTTACGATCATGCTGAGCATAGAAGCGGGTTCCGCCACGCTTACGTCTATTTTAGTTATAGCGTATAAAAGCAGCAGGTATGTATATGCGTTAACGGCGCCGGCGGCGAGCGTCACAGATTTTCTTGAGCTGTATATTTCGTAGGAAAGCTTTAATTTGCCGTTAAACCACACGTAAAAAAATAAAAATACGCTCATGAAAAAATAAATCAATACGGCGTACATCAGGGGCTCGACCTGCCTGATTACGAACCCGTCGATGGTGCGGCCTATGGCCATAAAAAATGAGCAGGCAAGCATAAGGGCGCACGCTTTGTTTTTGAGCATGGCTTTAAGGGATAAAAGAACGCTTCCCTGGCGGTTTAAAAGCGAAGCGCCGTAAAGCAGTATTAATATGCCGGTAAGCTTCAAAACGGTTATTTTTTCACCGAGGAATATAGAAGTTAATATGAGCAGGAATAAAACGTTAAAATTATAAAGCGGGCTTACGAGCGACACTTCGCCTATTGAGAGGGATTTAACGTAAAACAGGAAAGCTATGCAGTATATGAAGCTGCTTATAGCGATGTAAACAAGAGGTTCGTAGCCCGAAATCATCCTGCTGAAAGGTATCATAGGCAGTATAAAAACTGTCGAAACAAGAAAATAGAGAAAAGTGGCGGCTTCGCTTTCGCTGCCGTCGCCGATTTTTTTAACGAGTATTTTTTCGTATCCGAGAAGGAATATTCTGGCGAATAAGGCCAGATAGGCTAATAGCATTTGCGGGTTCCGTTCCAGAAATATAAACTTAAGATTAATTTAATAACGTATGCCGAAAAAGAAAAACATTATTTAGGCTGCGAAGCCATGTAATCGGTGATTTTAATAGCGCCTGAAACAATCTGCTGTTTTATTTCTTCGAGTTTTTTAAGATATTCGGCCGGGATTTTGCTTCTGGTATATTTAAGTTCGGATATTCCGACGCCGTCTTCGATAATGCCGAAATTATGAATGCCTCCGGCGAATTTACCTTCCATGGTTTCCTGTATGGTTTTAAAAACGGCGACGTTGCATCTTTTAACCATGGAAGTCAAGACCGTTCCGGGCTCCACGCCGTCCTGGTCGGAATCCACGCCTATAGCGTAAACTTCTTTTTCTTTGCAGGCGCGTATCACTCCGCCGCCGGTGCCGCCGGCCGCGTGGAACACCACGTCGCAGCCCTGCGTTATTAAAGACAGAGTTATTTCGCGGCCTTTAACGGGATCGTTCCAGGCCGAAGGGTCCGACCCTGTGTATTTAACGAGCACTTCGCTGGACGCGTTGATATATTTTATTCCTTCGCGGTAGCCGGTTTCGAATTTTCTGATAAGCGGAATATCCATACCGCCGACGAATCCGAGTTTTTTAGTTTTGGACATCATCGCGCCGAGAGCGCCTACCATAAAGGAGCCTTCGTGTTCTTTGAATAAAAGCGATGCCACGTTAGGCACGTCGGGTATGATTCCGTCGATTATGGCGAATTTTTTTTCGGGATATTCTTTTGCGATCTTGGCTACTTCGTCCTGCATGGTAAATCCGACGCCTATAATAAGGTCGTAATCCTGCTGGGCGAAAGCTATGAGGTGTTGTTCTTCTTCGAGTTTATTGGAAGGCTGGCCCACGTCGGATAATATTTTTAATTTTCTTTCGGCTTCGAGCAGGCCGAGGTAAGCGGAGTCGTTGAAAGATTTATCGCCGAGGCCGCCGGTATCGAGAACGAGGCCGACCTTGAATTTTTTTCTGTTTTTTTTCGGGCCGGCGAACGCGTCATTGGCGACGACGAAGATCGATAAAACCGAAGAAAGTAAAAAAGCTGCAAGCAAAGCCGCCGCGAATGTTTTTAAAGATTTTATATATGGCATTTTTTTCATTTTAAACCGCCTTTTAAGGATTTATATTATAAATTCAGCGCTAATTATAACAAATACGGCGCGCAGTGTCAATCTTAAAAACAGTGAGCAGTGTAGAGTGGATAGTAGATAGTGAACAGATGAGGATTGGCGCGCCCAGTGCCTAGTGCATAGCGGGGGACGCCGGAGTTCTCCCGCTCTTACAACATGCTTGCGATTCTGCACTTGAAAAAGGCGGCGGATTGTGGTATAATATACTATGAGTAAACGGATTTAAAAAGTCGTGTGAGGTGTTAAAAATGGCTAAAACATTTGATTATTTTATTGACGAATTCGACAAGTTTACAAACTCTGAGGATCAGGAATCTTTGCTTGATATTCTGAAACGTAAGCTAGCCGAGAAACGCCGCGATGAAATATTAGCGGATTGCAAGCAAGCCGTTAAAGATTATAAAGCGGGCAAATGTCAGAGCGGAACGGTTGATGATCTTATTTATGGAGAGTTTAAATCCAATGCCTAAACTGACATGGAGTAAAAGATTTAAGCAAAAATTTGATAAATGGTTGAGAAAACATCCGGAGTTACTGGATGTTGTAAAAGAAAAATTGAAATTGTTAGCCGTCACGCCCAATGCTCACGAATTGAACAACCATAAATTATCAGGCAAACTTAAAGAATATAGAGCTATCTCAATCGATATGGATCACAGGATCGTATTTCAGTACATTTCAAATGATGAAGTTTTATTGACATCGATAGGAACGCATGACGAAGTATATTAAAAAATATTGAAGCCGTTACAACACCCAAAAAACTTACGCGCTTTCATGGAATAATCCGTGAAAGCGCTTTTTTAATTTAGGCAAAGTAAAACGAAAGGAGCACCGCCCCTATGAAGATAATCAATAAACTTAGCGATATTGAAACCTTGCAGACGAAAGAACCGGAATTGGAATCGCTAATGGAAGCTATCGAGGAATATTTCTGCGAGCTCTATTTGATTAAACTCGTGCGCAGACACAGTACGCCGTTGCCATCCATGGCGCGTGCTGCATTAGGGCCTCCGTGCCCCGATCTCGCCCATCCCTGGGCTCCGAAGCCTCCGCTACACCCCTTAAAAATTATTCTGGCCCCTGCTACGAGCTTAAAATCAACTTAAACAATGGATTACAACCTGAAAGCTCTTTTATAGGCTGGTTAACCCAAACGCCTACTACAAAACCTTAATTCTGACATACCAGCAAGCCATTATTGCAGCGCAGACGCGAGCGTAAGCGCGCGTCTGCAAATAAACGAAAGGCAGCGGAGAAATTTGAGGCAATTACCGAAAAGAGCATAGCAAAATTAAAGCCCCGGAAGAAAAGCCGGCAATACTCAGAAATAAAGCGTCAGGCGAATCAGGGGTTGGAAGGGATTTTAAGGGAAGGGAGGGGCCTTTGGCCACTCGCCTTCCCTTATCAAAAAAACGGTAAATTATATTTAACCGAAACAAAATGAAAAAGAGCCAAAAACATTTAATTGCATTTTAACTAAGTCAACCGAAAAGGGATTTTAAAATTTAATTATGAATTGATAAAATTGATTCTATATGATATAATTTTAATGCAAATAAAAAGAGTTTTTTAAAAATGGCAAAAGAAAAAATAGAAACGAAACCTAAATATAAAATAGCGCTTATAATAAACGAATATTCCAAAGGCGGCGATTACAGGCCTCTTATCAACGAGGAACTTTACCGTCAGCTTGACGATTTTCAAAAATCTACGGGGCATCCTGTGGCTGTTTCTTTTACGCGCAGCAAAACCCACATTCAAAAAGCGGTCACATCGCTTCAGCGCGAAGGCCATAATTTCCTGATAATATGCGGCGGCGACGGCACTATAAACGACGTTATACAGCATGTCGAGGAAGGCACGCTTGTAGTTCCGATACCTGGCGGTAACGCGAACGATTTTGCCCGGCGTCTCAATATATTTCACTGGCGCGATTCGGTTCAGATAATTAAAAACATAGTCGAAGGCAACGTCAATATAATAGGCATCGACGCGGGCGAGATTTCATTTCACGATAAATCAGGCGCTGTTGTTTCGCGCCGGTTTTTAAATAACTGCGGAGTCGGCGTCACCGCCGATACCGTAAGGCGCGTCGAGGGCCGCGTGGATAAAGCATATTTAAAAAACGGTTTTTTGAGCCTGATGCTTTCTAAAGCTTTCGGGCTCACGTATTATTCTACGATACTGAAAAAAAACATAAATATCAGCTGTCTGGGCTTTGAAATGCTTCTTTGCAGCAGGGTCGGCCGGTACGCCAATTTCGCCCCTTACAAGCATGAAAACGACGGCACCATTCATTTTATAATATTCAAAAATTTGAGTTATTTTAAAAGGTTGATGTTAATGCTGCTTTTAAGTTTCGGCGAGCGCCTGGTGAGTTCAGGTTTCGTGGAATATTTTCACGGCCACACCAGCCGGCCGGAAATAAAAGACAGCAACAGTTTCGGCCTTAACCTGCGCGGCGTCAAAAGCATATGGGGCATGCTTCATGATAAAGCGCTGCTGCATGTAGACGGCAATCTCGTGCCTGAATTTTATGAAATTATTCAAAGCGACTGCAAGGTAAGGATATTGCCAAAATTCATCAAAACAGTGGCCCCTTGTTAATTTAAAATTAAAAATCGAACCGCCGATCATAAAAAAATATTAGGAGACTGTCATGAGTGAAAGGACCATAGCTTCGTTATCAAGGTTTTCATCTTCGCCGAAAACGGCCGTTTCGTATGCGTCGGGCGCCGAATGGTGCGATATAAGCTTCAAGGAATTCGACGACATAGTCAGGGAATCGAAATCTTTCCTTCTGAAATTCGGCGTCAAAAAGCGCGACAGAGTCGTAGTGGTAGCTGAAAACCACGCCAAATGGATACCGATGTTTATGACCATCACCACATACGGCGCCATCATAGTTCCCGTGGACGGCCAGGCGCCGAACAGCCGTCTGGTGAATATTCTAAACGATTCAAAACCCAAACTTATAATCACATCAAAGCAGTTCGAGCCTAAAATGTCGGTCGTATTCAACGATATCGAGTTTAAAACGACGCTGGTCAATTTTCATTTCGACCTTATGCGCACAACCGACGAGATAGTGCCTCAGCTGGCTCCGCCGCAATCCATAGCGCCAAACGACCCCGCGCTAATAGTTTATACTTCCGGCACCACCGGCGCGCCGAAAGGCGTAACTCACAGCCATCATTCAATAGTTTCGGCCATAGAGCATTCGCTCAAAGTCGGCGGCATATCGCCCGACGACACAATGATGACGATACTTCCGTACACGCATGTGTTCGGCCTTATAAACGCGGCTCTGGTGCCGTTTTATCTGGGCGTAAGAAACGTCATAGCCCAGACGATCAATCCTATGGAACTTGTTTCTATCATAGCTAATTACAAGGTTACTTACGTATGTCTGGTTCCGCGTCTGGCGGAGATTTTTGCAGGCCTGCTGTCGCAGATGGGAAATAAGTTTCACGGCTTTAAAATAACGATAGGCGGGGCCAGCTGCCGCCATGAAATTATCGAAAAACTCCGTTCGCTTGGCATTAAAACGGGTTTCGGCTATGGCATGACCGAAACTTGCGGCGGCGTTTTTAATGCATTCGACGCGCCGGCGGGTTCGGTAGGAAAAATACATTCACCGGTCAGCGCCAGGATAGATAAACCCGATAAAGACGGCGCGGGCGAACTATTAATATCGTCACCCACCAATACTATCGGAATTTTCGGGCGTCCGGAGTTCAATAAATCCCTGTGGGCGGATAACAGTTATTTAAGGACAGGCGATATCGCCAAAATAGACAAAGACGGCTATGTTTACATTCTAGGCCGTCTTAAAGACGTTATAGTCACTCCCGGCGGCATGAACGTATATCCGGACGAGCTGGAAGAAAGAATAGGCGGCCAGCCATATTTAAAAGAATACTGCGTTATAGGTTTAAACGATAACGGCAGCGAATATGCGGCGTTCGTCGCCCGGCCGGACAGGGAATACCTGGCTAAAAACCAGATAAAAGACGCGCAGGAATTTATAGAGCATAAAATAAGCGAGATAACGAAGAAGTGGCCCGAATGGGAGCATTTGAAAAAAGTCACGCTGCTCGACGAACCGCTTCCGAGAAGTTACAGTTTTAAGGTACAGCGTAATTCGATCATAGAGATTCTCAAGCACAAAAAAGAATATGAAGCCATGTCGGCCGAAGGCGGGGGCGGCGGCGAGGAAGAAAAATTGATAACCGAAATTTTTAGCGGAGTGAAGCCGTTGATAGCGGCTCACATCAATATTCCTCCCGAAGAGCTTTCGATATATAAGCCGCTTTCGAGGTTCAACCGTCTCGATTCGCTTGGAAAAATGTCGCTGCTGGCATATTTTCAGCATAATTTCGGGCTCGTTATAGAAGAATTCACCGCGGAGGATTTCAAGACATTTTATTCGTTCATCAAGCTTCTTCTTAAAACCAACCCGGCCGAAAAGCTCATGAAAATAAACCTGGCCGAAAAGATCGACGGCATGCCGATACCGGTTCCGCTCGATTACAGCGTCGAAGGCATAACGCGCAGGCAGCAATTTTTAAAAGAGCGCACCGGCGCGGATCTAAGCGTATTAGAAAATATGAATTACGAAGGGTCTGAAAAGTATCAGGGCAATATAGAAAACTTCTTCGGGTTCTGCCAGCTTCCGTTGGGAGTGGTAGGTCCGCTCAGGGTGAACGGCGATCATGCGGCGGGCGATTTTTACGTTCCGATGGCCACTACCGAAGGCGCGCTGGTGGCATCCATAGCGCGCGGCGCGGAAGTTATAAACCTTTCGGGCGGCGCCAACGTAAAAATATTGGCCGACAGCGTTCCCAGAACGCCGGTTTTTACGTTTCCGACGGTCGCCGAAATGTTCGAATTCAGCCAGTGGGTGAGAAGCAATTTCGATAAATTAAAGGCCGAGGCTGAATCCACGACTGGCCACGGAAAATTAATAGCCATAGATCAGTATCCTATAGGAACCAATCTGGTGCTTCGTTTTTCGTATTCATGCGGCGACGCGTCGGGTCAGAATATGACTACTATAGCCACTCATAAAGCCATGCAGTTCATAAGAAGCGAATACGCGAGCAAATCGATGGATTGTTTTCTTGAAAGCAATCTTTCGGGCGATAAAAAAATCAACGCTATCAATTTCACTCAAAACAGGGGAAAAAAGGTAATAGCAGAAGTTAGCGTCGCGAAGGATATAGTTAAAACGTATCTTAAAGTAGATGCGGAGAGAATTCTTAAATTTTATGAACTCGCGACGCTCGGCACGATACAGGCGCACGCATTCGGCCTTCAGGCGCACTATTCAAATCCGTTAACCGCTATTTATATAGCCTGCGGCCAGGACCCGGCATGCGCGGCGGAATCGGCTGCCGGAATAACCCAGATGCGCATGCAGGGCGATAAGCTTCAGGTAAGCGTCACGCTGCCGGATATAATGGTAGGCACCGTGGGCGGCGGCACCGGGCTCGCCACGCAGAAGTCGTGTCTTGAAATAATGGGCTGCCACGGCGCGGGTAAAGCTAAAAAAATGGCGGAAATAGTAGCGGCCGCGGTTTTATGCGGCGAGATATCGCTTACGGCCTCGATGTCGGCCGACGATTTTGCGGGCGCGCACGCGTCTTACGGAAGAAAGCAGGGCAAGTAACGCCGCGGTTTTCCACTTTGAATTTTGCGTTAAAAAAAGGCGGAATTTATGAAAGTAATACTGGTAACATCGGAAGCCACTTACGTAAAAGACAATTACCTTTCGCTTATAAAAGAGTTGACCGATTCGAAAAAGCTTCCGGCGGGCGTTGAAATATCGGCGCTGGTGCTTATCAAGACGGTTTCCGCGAAGCTCTTTTTTAAGATGATAGGCCTTATGTTCATGGGCGTTTTCGGCCTTCCGCTGGCGCTGATTAAAAATATGTATTCTTCGATTTTCGGCGACGGCCGTGTTCAACATTGTGAAAGCCTTAACATTCCGGTGTTTAAATTCGCCAATATCAACGGGGCGGAGGCTATCGCGAAAATAAAAGAAATCGGGCCCGACCTTATAATAAACATAAGAACCAGAAATATCTATAAAAAGGAAATATTATCAATACCTGATATAGGCTGCGTCAACGTCCACCACGGGATATTGCCTGAAAATCGCGGTACCATGTGCGATTTGTGGGCGTGGTACGAAGGCCGTCCCGTAGGGTTTTCGGTGCACTGGATGAACGAAAAAATAGACGACGGCAATATAATCGAGGTAAGAGAAGTAGACGTCAGGGGCGTTGATAGGTATATAGACATTCCGATGAAATCGAGTTTAGTAGAGGCGCAGGCCGTTAAGGACTGCCTTGAAAAAATAATCAAAGAGGGTAAAAACGCCGGGGTTCCAAATAAATGCGAAAAAGTCAACTACACCAGAAATCCGGATTACCAGGTTATTAAACAGATAAAGGCTAAGGGATTAAAGTTATAAAAATAAAGGAGAGTATTAAATGATAACATTCGATAAGCTTCACAACAAAAATTTCGGTTTTCACGACGGCGTCAATTTTAAAAACAACGTGGTGTGCCTTTTAAAAGAAAACGCGAAGAAAAAACCGGACAGAGTGGCTCTGCAGTGGGTAGATCCGGCTTTCAAGGGCGAATGGGATAAAAACGTTATTAACGAAAATATCCCTCACAAATCGATTAATTTTAAAAATTTTTACGATGTTATCACACGCACGGCGAACGGCCTTAAAAAAGCGGGCGTAAAACACGGCGATTGCGTTATTTTATTCCTTCCTATGTCGTTATATCTTTATCAGGCCATGTCGGCAATTATGATGATAGGCGCGCGCGCGGTATTTTTAGATTCATGGGCGCGCCGCGACCAGCTGGGCGTAAGCGCGAAAGTGGTCAATCCGACCACTATGATAAGTTTCGAGCAGGCGTTCCAGTTATGCGCCACTGTGCCTGAATTAAATGAAATCCCCATTAAGATAGTTGCGGGTCCGCATGCAGGAAAGTACAGCGCCACATTAGAAGAGATATCCAAATCGGAGCCGCTTTCCGATATAGAAGCCGTCGAAGGCGAAGAAACCGCGCTCGTTACTTTCACCACGGGCAGCTCCGGCGTTCCGAAGGGCGCCGACCGTACGCACCGGTTTCTTGTGGCCCAGCATCTCGCGCTGGACGAATGCATTCCTTACGAATCCGGCGACATAGACGTTCCGGCTTTCCCTATTTTTTCGCTTAACAACATAGCGGCCGGCGTTAATACGGTAATTCCGATAACCGATATCGGAAGGCCGAGCGAAAAAGATCCTGTGATGTTAGTTTCGCAGATTAAAACATGCGCGATCACATGCGCTACGCTGTCTCCTTCGATGATAGTGAATATCGCTAAATTCTGCGATGAAAATAAAATAACGATGCCCAAAATACGCCGCGTCATAACGGGCGGCGCGCCAATTTCAAACGATACGCTCGAGCTTTTCAGAAAAGCCGTTCCGAACGCCGAAGTATGGGTATTGTACGGCTCGACCGAAGTCGAGCCTATCGCTCACATCGAAGCTAAAGATATATTATTTCCGAAGCACGGCGGAAAAGCCGGCGTTGAAGGCGTAAATGTAGGTCATTTTGCGGAAGGCCTCGAATACAAGCTTTTAAAAATCAACAAAGGCTCGATAAAACTCGTTAACGACAGCTGGGACGGGCTTACCGTAGGAAAGGACGAAGTAGGCGAGCTTGCGGTGGCGGGTCTTCACGTCTGCAAATCGTATTACAACAACACCGAAGCGGTCGCTAAAACTAAAATTATAGAATCTAACGGCAAGGTATGGCACCGTACGGGCGATCTGGCCAGGATAGACGATCAGAAAAACGTATGGCTCGTAGGCCGCGTTCATAACGCTATTTCGCGTAACGGCCAGCTTTTGTTCCCCGTCAAAGTCGAAATATTGCTTAAAAAGCATCCCGACGTAAAGCAGTCGGCCTATGTTGGAATCCCGGACGAAAAGATGGGCGAAAAAGCTTACGCTCTGGTAATGCTTGTAGACAACCCAAAAGAATCCAAACAGGAAATACTTTCTAAATTAGCCGAAATACTTAAAAATGAAAACGTTCCTTACGACAAGCTCGATGTGACGGCGAACGTGCCTATGGACCCGCGCCATCACAGCAAAGTTGAATACGACGTTTTAAGGGAAGCGGTTTTAAAAGAAGAAAAAGAATCGGCCTGCCAGTCTGCCGCCGGCAGCTGCGCCAGCTGTGACGGATGTTCCGTGACCAGCGAAGGGATAGTCGAAGAGGAAAAACCTTTCTGCCAGGGCGGCGACGATGAAGAATGCTGCGAAGACACTTTTAAAAGCTTTTTAAAGATAGGCCTGGTTGTATTTATAGCCTATATTCTCATAAAAATGCTCTTCGGCGGCAAAGACGATAAGTAAGAGCCCGGATAACCTATAATAGAGAACGGCCGGGGATTTTAAAAGGTTCCCGGCTGTTCTCTGTGCATATAGGCAGTTTGATTAGCCTAAAAGGCGCGTGAAGGTATCGACTAAATTTAATATAGAAAGCGTATAATGTATGCAATCGGAAAAAAACAAATTTAATTTCGATGAAATCATCGACAGGAATAATTCTAACTGTTTCAAGTGGGACCTGGCCCCTAAAATATTCAAAAACAATGATATATTGCCCATGTGGGTGGCGGATATGGATTTCGCCGCTCCTCCCGAAGCGGTAAACGCGCTGGCCGAAAGAGTGCGGCATAAAATATTCGGCTATGGCGCGAGGCCGGATTCTTATTACGCTTCGTTTATAAACTGGGCCAAAAAGCGTTACGGCCTGGAAGTGAAAAAAGAGCATATACTTTTTTCGCCGGGCATAGTTCCGGCGTTGAGTCTTTCGGTCGCGGCCTATACGGGGCCGGGCGATAAAATAATAATACAGCCTCCGGTTTATCCGCCGTTTGCGGGAGTGGTAAAAGACTGGGGCCGCGAGCTTGTCGAAAATAACCTGAAGCTGGTCGGCGGGCGGTATGAAATGGATTTCGAAGATCTGGAGGCCAAGGCTAAAAGCGGCGCTAAAATGATATTTTTATGCGCCCCGCATAACCCGGTTGGAAGGGTATGGTCGCCTGAAGAGCTGGAACGCTTTCTTGGAATATGCCAGAAATATAATATACTTGTGGTGTCGGACGAAATACACGCCGACATAATTTACAGCGGCAGCCGCCATACATGTCCGGCCGCCGTATCGGAAAAAGCCGCCGATAATATGATAACGCTGATGTCGCCGAGTAAAACTTTTAATATAACGGGGCTTTCTATTTCGTCGGCCGTTATAGCAAATAAGAAACTGCGGGAAGCTTTCAGCGCCCAGACTGAAAAGCTTCACATAAGCCAGACCAACGTTTTTGGAATAACCGCTTTTGAGGCCGCGTACAGTTACGGCGAAGAGTGGCTCGGTTCTCTTCTGGAATATCTCGAAGCCAACCGTGATTATGCGCTGGGCTATATTTCGAACCGCATTCCCCGGTTGAAGGCTTTAAAGCCTGAAAGCACTTTTTTGATGTGGATTGATTTCAAGAGTTTAGGCATGAAACAAGCTGAGTTGAATGATTTTATAGTCAATAAGGCGCGTCTCGGCTTGAACGACGGAGCATCATTCGGCGCGGCCGGCGAAGGTTTTATGAGGCTGAATTTCGGCTGCCCGCGCAAGACGCTATCTGAAGGGCTTTTGCGTCTCGAGAATGCGGTCAATAATTTGTAAAAGGTTTTATACGAATGATGTGGGATAAGCGCGGCTGCGATAAAAAGATATATCATAAAATTATAATATTCGCGTATGTTTTAGTTTTAGCGGCGCCGTTTTATTTGGTTGTACCGCACGCCGGCGCTGCGGTCGAGGATTTCGCGGATTATTTAAAAACGTGCGGCCTGGGCCGTTATATAGAAGAGCATCCGACGGTTTTCTTTCCGCCGGCCCATTCGCCGGCGGCTCCGCTGAAAGATTCTCCTAAAACGGTGGCGGCCGTAATTATGCCGTTCATTTACTGTCTTAACGAAAAGTATCCGCTTTATCCTGACGAATCGGTTATAAATAGCGATAAAGACGATAATTTCTCAAAATATATTGCCAAAATAGACAATCTTTCTCCTAATATAGCGCTTAAAACAGCTCTCGACCATCTTTCTTCGCCTTTTTTAATGTGCGAGCTCGATATTTTCGCTAATCTGACTCTCGCATGGTTTCAGAATTTTTATATAAGTTCCGTAATAAAGCATGAATCGCTTCCTGTGGCGCTGACGTTCGCCGACGGCGAATTGAACATTGAAAACACTATGCTGTATTATTATATTAATACAAGTGAATATTGCGTTTATCTTATGTATTCGCCGTTTAAGGCGCCGGCGGGTAATTCTGATCTTATTTCAAGGGCGCTTGTTTACGATAAATCGGATATGAAATTTTTTATTAATTTAGCTGCTTCAAAAAACTCCCGTCCGGAAATAGCGGAGCTTTCATTTTTATTCATTCACGATTTGAAATATATAGCGGATAAATTTGACAGGTTCAATAAAGCCGGCGGGGACAAACCGGATTTTTCGCGTATGTATAATTTTCTAAAAATGCAGATAGAAAAAAAGATCATTAAAGACGAAAACAAATTGAAAACATACAGGTATTATGCATTTTTAGCTCCGGCCAGGCGTGAAAAGCTGGCGGGCCTGATTAAAAATATTAAGACCGACATACTCGAGCCGAAAATCGCGACCTATTCGTCGAGGTTCGCCGATTTAAAGCCGCTGCAGGCTGAAATGGCGGAAAAAAATAAAAACGAGCAGCAGCGCGCCATTCTTAAAAAGTTCAGTTTTTTAAACGAGAAATTACAGAAAATGAATATTACCCTTACTCCTAAAAGCGAGTATGATATAATATTCAAAAAATTGAATATTAATAATAATTAGGGCGTTTGAATAAAGAATTTAATATTCAGGCGGGATTTTTATTTAAGGCTATTCAGGCATTCCGGCTTCGTACCATTCCATTATTTTATCATAATCGAACGGCAGGTATTTATTCATGCGGCCTCCGGGCTGTACGGCCCTTTTAACGAGAACGCCGCGCGTATATACTTCGAGGTAGTTAGTCAAGGGCACGTCGGGGGTTATTTCGGCGTTATGGCATTTAACGCAGCTTTCGTCGATGAGCGTTTTCAAGTTCATGGTAGGAAGAGCCGAACTGACGTAGCGGAAATTCGTTACGGGCACTTTTATAACGGCGGGTTCTTCAACCAGGCTCAGGGCCGAATCGCGCGATCCGCTGCAACCTGCGCCTGAAGCGAAAGCGATTGCCGCTGATATTAATAAAATATAGCGTTTAAATTTTGAATTCGATATCATATTTATATTATCGGCCGCGATATTCTTATTTTAAGAATTTTTATTGAATGAAAAATCTTTTTTTAAACAAGTTTGTTTGTATTTTAGCGGATAGTTTTGGGCAGGGCGCCAGATGATTTTTAGTGAATAGTGCAGAGTGGATAGTGAATAGTTAAGGCTGGGGCTCGCCCAGCGAGCTTTATATATAAATAAACACTTCGTGTAACAGCTTTTAAAATTTTAATCGGCCAATATTCCAATTTTAAAGAAGTTTGTTTGTATTTTAGTGGGTAGTTTGGGGCAGGGCGCCAGACAAATTTTTTCGGGGACGCGTTCAAAAATCCCTCCGGGATTTTTGCCGCTTGAGCTCGGCCCTTCTCGCCCCTCCGTGGGCTCCAGGGCCTCCGCTACACCCCTCAAAAATTTTGTCTGGCCCCTGCTACGAGCTTAAAGGCAACTTAAATAATGGATTACAACCTGAAAGTACTTTTATAGGCTGGTTAACACAAAAGCCTACTACAAAACTATAATGCTGACTCACCTGCAAGCCATTATTGTTGCGCAGACGCGAGCGTAGCGCGCGTCTGCAAAAAACAGAAATAGAAACAGAAAAAATAAAAAGAAAAAAGAAATTTTAGCAATTAAGGAAAATAAGAACAGATAAGAATTTATAGCAACATAAGAAAAGAGCATACCTGAATTAAAGTCACGGTAAAAAAGCCGGCAATCCACAAAAATAAAGCGTCAGGCGAATCAGGGGTTGGAAGGGATTTTAAGGGAAGGGAGGGGCCTTTGGCCCATCGCCTTCCCTTATCAAAAAAAGAATTTAATTATCAGCATAATTAAGGGTTTATTATGTATTCGGCCGTGACTATTTGCGAATCAGGAAGGCCGCTTTTATATGCGTAAGCCTTAATGGTTGTACTTTCGGTTATAACGAGGGATTTTTTATATACTATTCCGTTTGAAGGCGAAGGGTCGGTTCCGTCGAGAGTGTATTTAATATTAGCGTTCTTTGTCGCGGTAGTTAAATTTATTGTCTGTTCTCCCGAGTAGGTTCCTGCGGCGGGCGAGAACTGCGGGTCGGCCACGGGCGCGAGAATTTCATAAACGGCCGAAACGATCTGTGAATCTCGTATTCCGGCTTTGATAGCGATAGCTTTGATAGTTGTGGTCTGATTAATAGTTAAAGGCGTCGAATATTCAAAACCGTTAGCTAGTGAAGGATCTGTTCCGTCCGTGGTATATTTGATCGTGGCGCCATCGGTAGCGCAGGTTAAAGTAACGGTTTGCGGGTCGGCGTAGGTTCCGGCGGCGGGCGCAAACTGCGGCGGTTCAGTGCGCGGCTGTGGCGGCGGAAGCATAATGTATTCGGCCGTGGTTATCGCCGAATCGCCGAACCCGGATTTATACGCGATAGCTTTAACTGTAGAAGTTTGAGATATGGTGATTGGCGCCGAATATAAAATACCGTTAATTTGCGACGGAGCCGATCCGTCGAGCGTGTATTTAATGGTGGCGCCAGCTGTAGCGGAGGTTATCGATACTATTTGATCGTAATAATAAGTTCCGCCTTTGGGTGTGAATTCGGGGCTCGCGGCGGGTAAAATTATTATATATTGATTTGAAACTACCTGTGAGTTGACCATTCCGCCTTTAAAGGCTATGGCTTTTATAGTGACGTTCGCTGAAACTTCGATCGGCGCTGTATAAGTTAATCCGTTAGACTGCGAAGGTGCCGAGCCGTCCGTTGTATATTTGATAGCGGCGCCGGGCGTGGCGGAGGTTATCGATACTGACAGCGTTTCGAAATAAGTGCCTGCGTTAAATGAAAATTCGAGGTTTTTAACCGGTTCGACTATGATATAGCTTTGATATACGTTAATTGTAAGCGTCTGGCTTTCGCCCGCGCTGAAGATAAAATCGAGCTTTGATTCGCCGAAAGGAAGAGTGAGCAGGTATTCTTTTTTGAGCACGGCCCTTTCTTCGATTAAGACATAGTCTGTTCCGGCTTTTAATTCGTAATCGCCTTTTTTAATACCGTTTAATTCGTTGCCGTTTAAAATAAGAGTAACGTGGATATCGGCCTGGTTGATGCCTTTATCAAAATTAGCTCTCACGGGTATTATTGATGAATTAATTACGGCCGACTCGAAAATTTCGAGCTTTAAAATTTGCGGTTCGCCTGCGCTGAAGTTAAAACTCAGTTCGGCCGGCCCGAGCGATAGATTTTTAAGAAATAATTTTGATATTATTACCATGTTGTTTATAACGCTGTAATCGGTTTCCGGGTCAAGGGTATAATCGTTATAAGAAATCGTTTCGAGGGCATTTCCGTTCAGTTCCATTTTAACTTCCACTTC
>MWBZ01000091.1 GCA_002069765.1 bacterium ADurb.Bin243 | reverse complement strand
AGGGCTTTCGGCGGTTGTCGTCAGCAGAGACCAGGGTGAAAAACCTTTGTACGAAATAGAAACTGGCTGCGGCCATGCACCTCTTGCCGGAAAGATAGTTCCCGAAAGCGGAGTTTTATACGAGGCGCGCGTTGCGAAGATCGGGATGCGGTTAGACAGGAACTATTCGGGCGAGATAAAGATATTGACGCTGTGTTCAAAAACGTCTGAAAAATATTCGATACCCGTTTTAATGTGATCATTGGAATGAACGGAGGAGCATGTGATGAATCAATATAATAGAAATGCCGGCGGCGGATATTCTAATTACAACAATTCCGGCGGCATCGAAAGCCTTAAGGAAGAATTCATAAATCCCTATAATTATGCTGAAAATCTTGGTATAGATGTCAGAAAACCAGTCAGGTATCATCGGGAGACTGACGGATTGATCTCCGGGCGGATAAAGTTAAGGTTGACGCTCGAGTCTCCTACCGCGATAGGCGGATTATTGACCGATAAACCGATGGCGGGGGAGAACCCCGCGGAGAAATTCAAGCACCTCGGTTTTTACCGCTATAACGGTGAGCTGGCGATACCGGCCACTACGCTTAAAGGCATGTCGAGGAGCATTTTTGAGTTGATAACCGGCTCGTGCATGTTTCATTACGACAATGACGATTATGAAGGTTTCCGCACCACCGAAAGCGCTTCGAGCGAGATACATGCCGGAGTTATAGAAACTTTTCCGACGCGCGACTGCGCCGGCGAAGTTATGGTTTGCGAAAAACACCTGATATTGCCTGAAACGTTTGAAAAATGCGGTTGCAAAGATCTTTATGCGAAAAAACTGTCCTGCTTCAAAGTGTTCGTTAAGCTCGATAAATCAAATAAAAGGGTTATCGAGATATCGAAAACTGAAAAAGCCGGTTTCATCGAAGCTTACCTGAATGTTTCCGGAAAGATGGACACTCCCAGGATAAAATTTTTTCCGGAACATATGAATAAGATCCCCGCCTCAGTGCTTAATAAGATTAACGGCGGGGCCAGGGTCAAGGTTTCGTATTCTAGGCTGAAGCAGAACAAGCAAAACAGGCCTGCCGACGCTAATTTTATAAGTAACATATCTGAATCGCCTTCACATGTTTATATGGGGATATTGTTTAAAGACGGCAGAGGAAACATAATGCTGCAGCCTTCTAAAAAAGAGGTTGTTGCCGTTATGACAAACGACCGCGTATCGCTTGAGACATCAGAAGTAAACAAGTATATGCATGTTTTCAGGCACGGCCAGAGGGCTAAAGAAAACACGCTGGAGCTGAAAAAGGGCGACGTGATATTTTTTACCATGCACGGCGGCAAGGTTATGAATATCATAAGGGCGTCTCTCGGCCGCGTCGCTTTTTCGAGAAGCGTTTCCCAGATACTAACCGACTTTGAAAAGCCTTGTTATATTTATAATAAAGAAAAAAAAATTTCTGGCAATAATATGATATTGTGTCCTGCCTGCCAGGTATTCGGATTTACCGAAGACGTTACGCAGCCAAAAGCCGCGGGCAAGGGCGCCGCGCTCGCGGGCCGTGTTTTCTTTTCCCACGGCGTGATCGAGGATAAAACCATCAAAACCAAAACGACGCCTATCAAGATATTGAACTCTCCTCATCCGTCATGCACTTTTTTTTATATTAAAAGCAAGAACGGCGCCCTTTCGGTGAAAAAGCCGACTAAAAACGGTCCTATTGACGCCATGCTCGATTTCGACGATAACGCCAGGATCAGGGGCCGCAAATTTTATGTCAGGCAGGCGGCGGCCGATTTTATCGAGCGCGAAAAGCCTAATAAAAATATGCACAGCATAGTCGAATATATCGAAAAAGGTTCGTTCGTATTCGATGTCGATTTCGATAATTTAACCGAAGTGGAACTCGGCGCGCTTATATATTCGCTGACGCTCGACGAGAATATGCTTCACAGCATAGGCCATGCGAAACCTCTCGGTATGGGCGACTGCAAAATAACCGTGACCGAGCTTTTGATCGATACGCCGGAGCGCGTAACCACGCTCGATACTTCTAAATGGACAAGGAAGGAAGACCCTGCCGCCGTAGTGAAAGCGTTCAAGGAAGACCTGTCGAAGAAGATGAATAACAAGCCGTTCAACGACATCGACGCGATACGCTCGCTTTCGGTCATTAGAAGCGCGAAAGGCCATTCCGCCGTCAAGTATCCGGCCAAGAAAGATTTCAAGGGCGAGGAGCACGGATTCAAGTGGTTCGTCGATCACGCCAATTACAATCATAAAAGCAGGGATTTTATCCCTCAGCCGCTGCCGCTGGCGAAGGACCTGGGTTCGAAAAAACTCAAAAAATAGTGCGGGGGCGCGATATGCTTGAAAAATAAGAAAACGAGCGTCATTATGAAAAAAGAAAAAGATGGAACGGAAAAAGGAAAACCCACGGTTGAGGTAGCTGGCGGCCTTGAAAACAGCCTGGCTAATTTTACGGTTGCCAGACTCGGCTTCGAGCTTGGCGCGATAAGCGATATTAAGCTGAATGAGTTCTCCGGCAGTTCGATCCGCGGAGTGATGGGCAGGGGGCTTAAAACGAGCTGCTGCCGGTTTGGCGATATGGACCAGGACTGCCGGGGATGTCTTATGTCGAACGACTGCTGTTATCGGTATGTTTTCGAAACGCCGGTAGAGCAGTGTTCTGAAATAATGAAAAAATACACGATGGCGCCTCATCCGTTCGTAATGGTATTGCCGGACGGCGGGGGCGGCGTCGTGCCGGCGAACGGCGATTTTTCTTTTGGTTTGACGCTCATCGGCCGCGCCATAAACTATATAGACAAATATATCGAGTGCGTCGAGCGAATGGGAAGGATAGGGTTCGGCGCATACGAGCCGAAAGGCCGCTTCATATTGAAAAATGTCGTTTCGATCAGCCATACCGGCCGAAGAAAATACGTTTACCGCGACGGCATGGAGTCGGTAAACCTGAAGCCTTATCTGATAAACTTCAAGCGTAACATACTTGGAAAGCCTGGTCCTTCGGAGAAAGCCGACGGCGGCGTCCGAAGGGTCAGGGTATCTTTCAAGACGCCCGTCCGCATTCAGTTTGAAGAAAACATCGCCCGTAAGATCGATTTTCATATGATAGTCCGCAACCTTCTGCGCAGGGTATTTCACCTGAATTACTTCCATGTGGAGGGTGAAAAGGCCGAGCTCGATTTTAATAATATGATCGACGCGGCTTGCGAGGTCAGGACCGTAGCGAGCGAGTTCAAGCCTTATATGGTTACCCGATATTCTAACCGCCAGAAAAGGTCTCATGAATTCAGGGGCGTGACGGGCGACGCGGTTTATGAAGGCGAAAATATAGGGCGGTTTATGCCGTTGCTAAGGCTTGGCCAGTATATCAATGTTGGAAAGACGACGGCGTTCGGCATGGGCAGGTATGAATTAATTTAAATTCGAATTAGCACTGGTGACCATCTTGAAATATGCTGTAAATGGTAAAATCAGATGGTACGATTTCGGTAAAACAAGAAGAGATGGAATTGGTAAATTAAGAAAACCAGCTTTTTAAAAAGAAAAATGATAACTCATAATATTAATGAAAAATTAGAAATAAAAAAAGCGCTCGTTAATAATCGCTAAGCGAATTTTCGAGTGCTTTTAAATATTAAATTAATATAATAAAATTATTGTTTGTAAGTCGACAATTGATTGCCTTCTAAAGATACTATCTGAACATGGCTGCCACTTTCAATTCTTATAAATGCGCCCATATGATTATTGCATATGGTTCCATTGCCATTAAGGTAAGCAACAACTTTCTTGTCGTTTAATGATTCAACTAAAATTTCATTATTTTTAGGATATATTCTATAATTGCTATTGTTAGCCAGTTGAAAAATATCGATAGGAATGTCAATAATTTTTTCGGGCTTAAATGTATCGAGGTTGAACAATATTGTTTTATTATCAATCGTGTTCGTAAATAGAAATTTGCCATCTTTTGAAAAACAAATTTCATTATAATTTTGATTTTCAAAATGATCGGATGTAATTATGATTTTTTCAGTCGAAAGATCGAAAATTTTAATTGAAAAATCAATTATGGTTGCGATAAATTTTTCATCAGATGATATAGAGAATTTTGAAATGTTATTATAATTTTTAATTTGCATAACTTTATATTTGATTCGAGTTTTATAGTTGTAAAATTCTATGAGATTATTATTTTTTAAAATTGCGACGTCTGATTTATTTATTATATATGCAAATATCAGAGGTTCATCAAATTTCAATTCTCCGACCGGTATTTCTGATTTAGAATCCCAGAATAACATTAAATTGTTGTCATCGACAGTACCCAAAATATCGATTCCAATAGATCTGTAAGTTTTTTTTATAGAATGAAAATGCCCTTGAGGTAATTCAAAATTTGAATTATATGAAGTGTCCCATAATCTAATTTTGCTTTTTTCGGTCGAAGCGATCAAGTACCCTTCTCTGGAGAAGCATATATTACTTATGGCTTCATTACTTTTGTAAAATATATTATGTATTTTAATGTCTTTTAAGTTCCATAAAATCAATAATTTATCCATTCCGGTAGAGACCAGTTTATCAGAACATGGTGAAAAACATAAATCAGTTACTATATCTTTATGGTAATTTAAGATTTTTGATTCATCGAGCGTCTGAGCATTCATGACTATAATTTCATAATTATTATTGAAAGCGATAAAGTTTCCATCGGGCGAATAATTAATTTTGGTTAAATTTCTGTAAGATTTATGAGATTTAGCAATAGCGCCGGAGGATATATCAAATGTGATAATTGAATAATCATTCGAGACGTTATTCCAGGCCGAAGCAATCTTATTACCTTCATATGAAAAACATATTTTAGACGCTGACATGCCATTAATTGAAAAAGTATTGACTTCAGAACATGAAGACGTTTCGAAAATTGAAATTGAATCGTTATTTATCGCGGCAATATGTTTCCCGTCCGGTGAAAAACACACATCAAATTCCTTGCTGAACTTCAATTTAATAATTTTTATTGCAGGAATATTAACGTCATAAATTAAAATTTTATTAACAATTATACTTGAATCATATGCTTGAATATTGTCACTGATGTCTTCAAAATCATTTTCTTTACTTTGAATTTGTATATCATCAAAGATTAAAAAAGCCATCTTAGAACAATCATCAGATACGCTGATTTTTTTGACCTCCGATACGATATTTTCGATCCTAACGTTTTTTATGTCATAATCATCATAAGGATTTTTGATGGTAAAACTGCATTCTTCGCTAAGATCATTAATGTTCCAGATTCTTGTAGTAATAAATAATTGAGGGTTGTCAATATCAGTATTATCAGATTCAATTGACATAATTTTTTTGCGGCATGGTAAAAATTTTATAAATATAAACAAGTCGCTTTTGCCTTCGATTGAGGATGATAAAGCTGAATCTAAAGGTATTGATGGAGGTCTTTTAAAGCAAAGCCAAATAAAATCAGGGTCCTTTTTCAATTTTTCGTTTAACCATTTTTCAAGAATAATATTTAATTGGGTTTTATCGCTGACGGTTTGACCTTGATCAACTTTGTAATTTGACGCAGGTAAAGTTCGCCCATGCCACCATGCGGAATTCCATACGCATTGAAAAAGTGATTGAGGGTAATCTATTAAATGTGAGTCGATAAAATGTATATTATTTCGCAATGCTTTATTGATAAGTTTCAACGATTGAAAATATTTATGTTCTTCAGGAATAGATTCGAGAGCGTCTGAAATCATCTTGACGAGATTAAATGATTGCCCAGCTTTAGCTTTTGATTCAAGAAAAGTTATATTTGTCAATAGATCAACAACTTCGTCGATTTTGTTATTGTCGATTAAATGGTATATGCCCCATTTTAAAATATAATTTCCAAGTTTACAATCGAAGCTGCTTTTTTGTTTAACCAATTTACAGATAAAGTTATTCGACAATTTCAGAGATTCAGATGTCAATGGGGATTTTTTAATAAATTCTCTAAGCGAATCATGATAAATTGAATAAACAAAATTATCGAAACTATTTAGTTCGGTTTTTATTAGAGGTTTGATTGTTTTAATGGCCTTTTCCAATATTTGCTCAGTTAACAATAATTCTCTTATAAATAAATACTCATACATTTCATCAAAAGTTAAAGGCTCTTTAGCAAGAGTTAATAAACATAATAGAGGCGTTACTATTTGGGAAAGATCTCCGATTCCATAACGGTTTATCAATTTTATGTAATAATCTTCAAGTGAATCCGGAAGAACCGGCTCACTTCCAATAATTATCTTTTTCTTCATGATGTCTTCTATCACAAATTTTACATAAAGTGGAAGCCCGTTAGCCTTTAAAGCTACTTTTGATACAAATAAATTTTTTACAAGTTCAGGACTTTCATTTTCGTTGATTTGCTCTGAATCTAATTTAATTAGCATTTCTCGAAGAGGTCTTATTATGTCGATTTTATGTAAAATCATTTTTCTGATGTCATTTTCGGACATTTTGTCCAGCCCGTGTTTAAAAATTTCTATGCAACTCAATTGTTCAGCGAATTGTTTTACTTCAGGTTCCATTCGACCCGTAAAAAGCCATATCGTTGAATGGCTGGAAAGTGATTTTATACATTCGGAATTGAATTTTGTGCCATATTTAACTAATTCATCTATGCCGTCAATTATAAATAAAATTTTATAAGATAATTCACTCAAAGAGTTAATTAAATTCCTAATTGCTTTTATGTCATTATTATCATTGCCATTGAATTTAAAATCGTTTTGTTCATAGATTGAATTATTATCCAAATTTTTAATTTGCACAATCAGCATTTCATATATATTCTTAAGGAAATCACTAAAACTCCAGCCTAATAAATGGTTTGGTTTAAACCTATAAGTAATTAATAAAATTTTTTTAGGTTTAAGTTTGGTTTTAAAAAATGAGGCAACGTATGAGCTCAAATATGATTTTCCTATGCCAGCCGGGCCGCTTATAAGCAAATAATTGGATGTACCATTTTTAAAAGCGGTCCTTAATTGATTCAATACCGATAAAACTTCATGTCGTCTGCCAGTGAAGTCATTTGCTTCTTTCAAAAATTTTTCATCAAATTCATTTTTATAATTTGAATGGTCTATATTGAATTTGAATATATTTTCATAATCTTTATAAGCTTCTTCGTCCGATTCGTTTTCATAGAATTTATCAGAACCGATCGGTATATATTCCAGACACATAGAGCCTTTTCTAACATAAATTTGAGAAATGTTAATTTCGGGTTGAAAATCTTGAAAATAAAAAGATTGATATTTTTGCGGATAATCAAATGCGGCAAAAGGCCATAAAGGAAAAATTAATGAATTTTCCGAGTTTGAATTTTCAGATAGGATAATTGTTTGCTGCTTCTTTTCAAATATAGATTTGGCTCTTTCTGGAACCTGATTACTAACTCGAGGAGTTTCTCCTAATAAAAGTATGTAAGAATTATTATTCTTATCTAATGAAAACAAGCAGAAAGTATCAAGCCATTTCAAGTCGTTTAAAATTAAATTTTCAAACTTAGGATGCCAATAATTTAGCAGTTCTGCTGCGATTGGATCACTCATTCGGCCGTAATGGGCTAAATGATTGCGAAGCGTTTTGAAATTTTTTTTGAGCTTGCTCGTCTCCGAATCATTTTCAATGAATTTATTGATGTTATGTCTTGTGACGTCGAGACCCTCTATCCATTTATTGTCATTTTCATATTTGTTTTCAGCCGATTTTGTAATTTGCGTGAAAATTTCATGCCATTTTCCCATTGTTGGCATATCTAAATTTAGTTTGATTTTCTTTATCAGATTGTGCTCTAAAAGATTATAGTTTTGTAAATAGGAAATACCTATTATGGAGGAAAATCTCAGTAACATTTCGATTACATCGCACATGCACCATAGTTTAAAAAATGGCTTAATTTCATTTTGGTAATAGGATAATGGAATGGCTATGGTTGTATGAAGAGACAAAATTTTTTTATTCATAATTTAAAAATAAGTAACTTACAATTTTTAGAACTTAAATAATTTTATTATAACATTTGATTTTAGTCAAGATATTTTTTAATTTATAATTTATCAAATTATCTATAATTTTGTGAAGTGTTCGTCACAGAATTATACAAAATCCAAATTCAACTATTTACAATTGATTTAAAGATAATTGTGCTAAAATTTTATTCGAAATTGGACGGGACACGACTGAACAAGCAGATAAACAAAATACAAAGGTCTTGAAATAGCGAAGTTAATAAAGGATTAACAGAAACAGATAAGGAGGCCAAAATGGAACTCAAAATGAATATTATGTATGAAAGCATTATTGACGAGCTGATCAAGCGGTACGGCGGTTTAAAAGATTCAGGGAGGCGCGCCAGAGGTTCGGCGGCGGCTTAAGAACCTTGAAGAGAAAAAGCGCGTAGTGTCGAAATTTTTCGATATACCGAGCGCGAAAATAATCGCGGTGCCCGCTACCGAAAACTACAGGCTGGCGGAACTCGTCGATCTTTTAACGCATGAGTTTTTAAAAGATAAGAAAATAACCTTTATCAGAAACATGGAAAAAAGAACATGTGTCGGAAAGATCGACTAAAGCCGCCAGAAAAGGCTTTTTAGAGTCGGTGTTTGAAACTGTTGAAAATGTCATTGGAACGGTAGTGGAGAAAGTCGAATCGTTTTGCGCGGGCGTTTGCGATTTCGTCGAGTCAATTTTTAGCTGGTGGTAATGCCTGCGGTAATAAAATATCAAAGCAAATATTCCGCAAAATATGGATATTAGAGTGGAAATTAACTGTAACTAAAGAAGTAGCAGGTATTTTAAAACTGTAAAAGCTAAAAACGGCATTTTAAATGATGATATAGCGAAAATATCTAAAATTTTATCGAGAAGTAAAACAAAAAGGATAAAAATTTTAAACATAAACTATAACGAAACATAAAAATTAAGGAGGCGTCGTATGAGTGATTTGAATCCTGCATCTTCCGCGTCGATGGCATCCGATAGGGCACACGAGATAAAGAAGGCTGAAGTGACCGTGAATTGCCGCCTGCTTAACCGTTCGTATAACAATCAGATGCTCGAGATGATCGCAGCGAACAATCCCGGCGTCTGCCGTTACGAAAATGGCGCGCTCACCATGGACGGCCTGGCTTATGTGCTGTTCAGCGAAGGGCTCGAAGGCGCGAAGCGTAAATTCGAAAATATAAAAGCCGGCGAAGAGCAAATATGTAAAGGAAAATGAGTCGCAATACTCCAGAAGAAAAGTGGTCGCGTCACATATATACTGTAGCACTTGTTTTTTTAAAAAACCTGTTTTAAAAGGTTTTATAACGAAAAATAACTAAAATTTTATACATGAAGAGAAGGGTGAAGCAAAATAACTTGGAAGATCGAAATGTAAAATTACGGCAAAGGGGCGCCGCGGCAGGTTGTAAAGCCGCGGGAAAAAGCCCCTGCGCCGTATCGGTATAAAAGGAGGAACCGTAATGAACAAATTTGTGCAAACCCCCGGAATCGAGGTAGTATCGGTCAATGTCGTTCACTCGAAATACGGAAAGTTCATAAACATTATTTACATCGAAGACGGCGAAGTTTGTGAAACGTTTTACGACGCATGCGTATAAAGCTTAAAGGAGATGAAATATATGAGTTACAAATTTATGTGGGAAATATCCAAAAATGTGATTTCAGCGGTGATCGTTGTTATTGAATTATATGATTTATTAAGCGGGAACAAAAATTAAAAAAACAAAAGTGTAAGCTCTAATAGGTATTAATAAAATCAATGGAGGTGCGGTCATGAACGCGATAAATTTAATAAGATTGCTGGCAGCGATGAAGGCCGCTTTAAAAGCCGGTAATATTTCCAGAGTGGGATTTATCTTAAAAAACGGGATAAAATATGTTTTGGATAATGTTAAGAATATCGAAAAAGCCAAAAAAATAGTCGACTGTTTTTTGAGTATATTAAAAAATCCCAAGAAAGAAAATATATTAAAACAGATCGCAAAAATTACAGTCATCATTTTAAGTATCGATTTTAAGAAAAAATTCAAGTCATAAAACGAAAGGAGGAGTTGCAATGATCACACTTACCATGCATGCGCTTAAAAGGATCAAACAGAGGGGTATAACCAGGGAAGCGGTAGCTAAAGTGATACTTTACGGCATAGAAAAATTTTATAACGACATGATAATTTACATACTCAAAAAAAGCGAGACCGAAAAATTATTCAAGCGGGAAGGCATTGACATACGAAAATATGGCGGCATCAAAGTGGTCATGGGGATCGAAAACCAGGTAGTGACCGCATACAGGTGCGAATAACGAAACGAAGACGGCAGTCCGCGTCGGCGGGCGATAACCCCCGGCGCTAAAAGGAGGAGTAGAAGTATGAAAGAAGAAAAAACAGCCCTGAACATGACGCTTTTTGGTGACGGTGGATTAGGTGCCGATGAATTATACGATAAAATGAAGGATGCCGCCGTTTCCGAGCCGGTTAAAAAATCAGTTAAAGGCGTCAATTATTATATACACAAAATATCGGCGTTTAATTTCAAGTGCGAGATAGAAGCGGGCATAATCAGCTCGGCGTCGGCTAACGCGAGAACGGTCCGCGAAATTGAAAAAGGCGACGAAATTTTATTTTTAATACCGATCATTTCGCGCAATGAAGAGACCAACCTTCCAATGAAGAAACTCATGTTCGTGGCTTCCTCTGCGGTGGAGGAAAAATTCAATGACGAATCCTGCCTGGCGGGCTACGATCAGTGCAAAACTAAATTAAAAATCGCAGGTCTGAAATTTTTCAAAACACCCATAAGCGGCGAGCATTTTATTAACTCGCTCCAGGCGGAACAGCGCGCGGCCGGCTCGACCATATCCGATATTGTAACATCCGAATACAGGCGCGTCAATAGTAACGAGTACGAAGCGGTAGTTGCGCCGGCGGAATACTTCGATTTATCAGCCGGTAGTGTTCCGGCTGCCTGCACGGTTTCCGGCATGGCCGGCGTTCCTGAATATATCGCTAAAATATTCGAATCGTGCGTGCCGGAGCCTGATTCTAAAATTTCGAAAAAATACATATTGAAAGACATGATAGTAATCATCAATCGCGCGTTCGAGCTTTTTTCGCTGATAAAAAATGAAGACGACAGGGCCCGTATATTTGATCTTATCGAATTCGTCAGTATGGTTTTTGACGCCGCCGGCGTAAGTAAGAGCGCGGCCGAACTTAAAAATATATATTTGAAGGCGGGCCGCCATATAAGGTTTGAGCATATACATACCAGGAACGCTGCTGACGGCGTTGAGGTCCAGGACCAGTTCGGCAATATATCGAGATACGGCTATATTAAATTCAGGCGAGGCAAAGACGACGAAAATTAAAAAGAAAATAGAAAATATCGGAAAATAAAATTAAAATTCAGGAGGAAGTTATGGAAAATAAACTTAATTTCAATTTAAATGACAACGGTAATGAATTAGAAAATTTTGACGGTATCGACTTTGGCTCGGTGGAAGCGCAGAACGAGGCTTTCAACTCGGCGTCCGGAAGAGCGGCGGGCTCAGCTTATGCGTCAGCCGTCGGCGTCGGCGCTACGGTGCATTCTACGGCACCGGCCGCGGCGGGCGTCGCCAGTGAGAACGGCAAGGGGGGTGCGAATGCCGTCGCCGATAAATTCGAGGCTCTGCAGATACTTAAGAGCATGCAATCAGGCACCAATCCGGACGCCCGTATCGCCTCCAGAATTCTCGCGCAGAAAACTCATGTGCTCAAATCGATAGAGGACGAGATCGATTATGTCGCCGGTAGCGGAAGCTCCGCGGTCAAATTCATTAAAGGCGAATACGGCGCGGGCAAAACATTTCATCTGCGGCTTGCGGCCGCGTATGCTATGAGCAAAAATCTCGCGGTCTCGCATATCTTTTTAAACAAGGACATGGCCATGCAGAAGATGAACGAGGTTTACGCCCGAATTGTCAAGGAACTGCGTTCTCGCGAACATTCTTCTTTCATCGAAATGCTCGACGCGTGGATCGACCGCACCGCGGCGGAGTCAAAAAAAGGCTCTCTGATGGGGGATTATGGCGAGTTTATAGTGGAATCTTTCAGGGTCAAACTTCGTCCGGTGGAAAGTGCGTCGGCTTCCTTCGCTATGGCGCTCAAGTGTTATATAACCAGCCGCCTGAATTCCAATTATGAAATGCTGACCGCGATAGCCGGATGGATCTCGGGCGAGAGCAACGTCGGCCTGGCGGGCGTAAAAAGGCTCGCGGGAGTTCGCGGGGCCATCGATAAAACTAATTATCTCGAATTTTTGAAAGGCCTGCTGCGGCTCATGCGCGTTATGGGCTATGCCGGAACGGCCGTAATGATAGATGAATGCGAGAAGATGAGATATATAAGCACTTCTAAGTCGAGGGCGGCCGCGTATGACACCGTAAGGGATTTCGTCGATTACGTATCCGACGGCACGCTCGATTCGACAATGCTCATATTCGCGGGCAACGAGGAATGGTATGAGGACAAGCATTGCGGTATCGCAAGCTATCAGGCGCTTTACGACAGGATAACCAACAGGCTCGAGCGGAAATTCGCCGGAAATTTCGTCAACAGCCGTCAGATAATGCTTAATTTGAAGAACCTTTCATCCGGCGAAATAACGCTTCTTATGAAAAAAATATGCGCGCTTTATAAAACCGCTTATGAGTACGACCCGTTGCCGGCGGTTAGCGGGGCGGAAAATGAAATCGTCTCGGTTTACAGCAATTCGTCGGCGCTGACGGGCGGGCGTGTTCATCCGAGGAGCTTCGTGCGCTCTTTCGTAGAGCTGCTTAACTATCTCGAGCAGAACGGATCGGTCGCGACGCCGGGCGAGATAATAGACTTATTCAAGAACCAGATTGAAAAGGACGATTGCGGCGTGGATATGTTCGCCGAAGTTTAAAACACCGTTTTTAGTAATTATCGCGGGCGGCTCGAAATAACGCCGTCTGCTGTAAATAAAATGGCGAAAAATTAACGGCGATAGATATTAGCCGCGCCGGGTTCCGCGGCATATTTACGGGAGGTATTATGAAACTTCATTACAGGCTTGCCGATTTCATAATAAACACTTTGAGATGGTCCGATTTTACAGACATACAGAAAACCGCTATTCCCGCCGTGCTGAAAGGAAAAAACTCTCTGATAATAGCCAGGACGGGTTCCGGTAAGACTGAAGCCGCCATGATACCAGTTTTTGACAGGCTGCTGCGAGCTGGCGGCGTCGGCGATACGGGTTCGGTTGATCGTGAAAAACGCCGCGGCGGGGTGTTCTGCGTTTACGTCGCGCCGCTGCGGACCTTATTGAACGATATGACAGGCCGCGTGGCGAAGTGGTGCGAAAAATTCTCATTCAATTACACGCTGTGGCATTCGGACGCGGCCGGCTCTAAAAAGGCTGCGTTTTTGAAGGCGCCGACAGAGTTTTTGCTTATAACGCCCGAATCGCTTGAAAGTTTCATAATAAACAGGAGCGAGTCGGAAAAATCGTTATGCTTCGCCGGCGCTGATTTTATGATAATAGACGAGGCGCACAGTTTTTATTCGACCGGGCGAGGGTTCCAGCTCGGCTCGCTGATAAAGCGGCTCGAGGCATACGCCGGGCGCAGCCTTCAAAAGATCGCGCTTTCGGCCACGGTTGAAAACGCCGAAAAGGTCGCCGGCTGGCTATTTTCGGGCGAAGATTATGAGGTTTCAGACGAGAAGGAATCTAAAAAACTTGAAATTAGCCTTAAATACGACAAAGTCGACGGCGGCCCGGGCCGGCTGGTCGAATGTCTCAAAAAGAACCGGGGCGCGAAGGTCATCGTGTTCACAAGGTCAAGGGGCGCCTGTGAAAGCCTCGCGGACGAAGCCAGAAAAAGCGGGCTGCGCGGCGATCTGTTCGTGCATCATTCGGCGGTTGAAAAAGATATAAGGGAGGACATAGAGACCAGATTCAAGGCGTCAGGCGCCGGCGTGCTTATAAACGCGGCCTCTTTCGAGCTCGGCATCGACATCGGCGACGTCGATTTCGTGATGAACGCCGGCGCGCTCGATTCGCCCTCGCGGGCGAGGCAGAGAGCGGGCAGGGCCGGAAGGCGCGGCCCGGTGTCGCGGCTTATTAATTTCGTTTCGGGCGATTTCGAACTTTTGATGTCGCTTGCCGTAATTAATATGATGAATGCTGGCAGGCTCGAGAGGAAACATTGCGTCGAAAAGCCTTACGATATCTATCTGCACCAGATACTTTCAAAGGTGATGCAGCGCGGCTCGGCTCGGCCGGGCGTCATATTCGGCGAGCTCGCCGCGGTCGAGAGCTATCGCGCGATAACGGCCGCCGAGTTCGACGGTATATTAGAAAGTCTTGTTATACACGATCTGATAAAGAAAGAGAACGGCATGATCACGTTGTCCAGGGGGTTCGAGAAAAGGTTTTCGGGCATGAATTTCATCTCGTTTTATTCGGTGTTCGAGAGTGAAAAGCAGTTCAGCGTTCTTGAAAATACGACCAGGGTGGGCTCGCTCGATTCGCATTTTGTCATGAACGGCCTTAATGCGGGCGACAAATTCATGCTGGGCGGAAGAAAATACGTGGCGATGGACATCGACTTGAAAAAGGGCGTCATACAAGCCAGAAGAGTAGATTCCGGCCGCGCTCCCAGGTGGAGGTCGGAGCCGGTCGCCTGTGAATATGACGTGATAGCTGAAATGCACCGCGTGCTCGGATCGTGCGGCGGCAGGGGCGCGAGCGGCGGGGAAATCGAAAAGCTGAGGGCGGTCATGGACAGCTGCGCTAACGAGCGTTTTGATGAATTGGTCAGGGCGGCATCGGCATCGGGCATTGACGGCGGCGGAATTTATCTCTGGCCCGACGAAGCGCTTAACGAAGTGAAGATATTGACGTTCGGCTCGGCGTATGTGAACAACGTCATTCGCGCGCTTTTAACGGCGGCGTTTCCCGGAACGAAAGTGACTTCGTCTTGTCCGGCGAGCCTGAGCGTGGCTCCGCCTCCGCTTTTGCAGACGCGAGCGTTCGCGGCGAGGCTGGGCGAATTTATAGAAAAAATACCTGATATTATGAGATCGAAGCCAGAAATTTTAATGAAGTCGGCGGCCGCGTCCGGTATGATAAAGCCGGTGCGCGGAAAGTTCGCGGCTTATCTTCCGGCGGATCTTCACGACCGGCTGTTCATGATGAAGTATTTCGAGCCAGAAACCGCGTGCGCGCACATCAGGAAGCATTCCGTCACGTCGCTTTCGCGGCCTGATATATTGAACGAAATTAATTTATAAAATGGAGGCGGGAAAATGAATTTAATTAAAAATTCGAATGAACTTCTTCAGGTCGGAACTATCAATAATGGCTTCGTGGCGGCTGAATTGGATAAATTGAAAACGCTCGCCTCATGCTGCGAGGAATCGGGCGATTACGCGGGCGCGGCGCAGGCTTATTACCGAGCTTTTCTGGCCGGCGGCCGGGCCGACCACGCTCTGCTCGAACGCGCCGTCAGAAATCTTGTTGACGGCGGCAAGGCGTCGCAGGCCGAGAAATTTCTCGAGCTGCTCAGGGGCAGGATCGATGATGGAATTTATGAGGACCTTGCGGCGGAAGTGGCGCTGGCGGCCGGCCGGGGCCCGGCGTCAGGGAAGCGCCCCGCTTCTGTTTCGTTCGATGGCCTTTTCGGCGCGGGCGCAGGGGAATTTGACGGCGAGTTTCTCGACAGGTTCATCGATCTGTTTTCAGGTCGCGACGGCGTTTACGCTCTGCAGCTCGTCGATTCCA
>MWBZ01000090.1 GCA_002069765.1 bacterium ADurb.Bin243 | reverse complement strand
ACCCGGCGTTTCGATAAAAAACGTAAAGCTGGTCAATAAAGTCAACGCAAAAGACAACGTAGCATACGTGATAACTATCCCGCTGGCGGGCCTCGAATCGGAAATGGAGCGCCTCGGCGGCGAAAGCGCTTCAAAGATGCCGCTTAACTATGCTTCGATGTCCGATTTCACTCCCGCCGACGCCAACTGCGCGCTCGAATACAAATCACGCCCCGTCAGGGCCCTTCGCGTCACGTTCGCGGCGTGCGACTCCTCCGCCAACTGGATGATACCCGACCAGTCCATTATCGGCGACGCCGCGGCATATAACAATTTAATGAACGCGGTTTTCTCGCAGTCCGCCGCCGGCGGCATAAAGCCTAAATACAACACTCACCAGCTTTACAGCAACCTGTACGTATTGGACAATAAGCGCCCCAATCCCGTGATCGTAATGACCAATACTGAAACGAACCACACCGACATTTTCAGCGTTTCAAATTCAGATCTGGCCGCGCAGCCTTATTCAGACAACTCGGCCGTGTGGGAATTCGACTACGCCGGCCTCAGCCCCACCATGAGAAAGCTTTCGGCGGCCGAATGCGACCGTTTCAAGACTGCCCTTACCATTTCAGAAGACGTAAGGCTCATATTTAAAGTGCTAGCCTATGATAACATTAACAAGTCTCTCGTCAAGGCCGAAGTCAACCTGTCGCACGGAATCGGAACGCCGCTTATAACCGGAGCTCAGAACAACCGCGATACTATGCGTTATTCCACCTGGAAAATCATCGATCCGCAGTGCCTCAATCAGGAATTGATAACCGAAACCATAAACGGAGAAAAATTCAGCGTTTTTCCCGAGTATATATTCAGAAACCCTGACCCTTCGCGCGGACAATGCGTGGAGTTTACGGTCGGCGACACTTCGCCTTTCAGATCGCCGCCGGCCAATATCAACGAAGCTTTAAATTATTCTTCTTCAGCCGTCATTTCGGCATGCAATCAGCGTAAAATCAAACTGACTTTCAATGTCGTTCAAAAATCCGTATCGGTAAGCAATATGGGCTCAGAAATAAAAACAAAGACCAGCGGCGATGACAACAAATAACCCCGGCAGCAAACTCGATCAGTCAGAAATAAATGAAACCTCCGCCGCTATCGTAGAAAAACCCGCGGAAAAATCCGGGTTCGTCAAAAACGTCGGCTATGTAGGCTTTGCGACATTCATTTCACGGATATTCGGGCTTCTCCGCGAACAGACTTTTGCAGGACTTTTCGGCGCGGGCATATTTACCGACGCTTTCAACGCGGCATTTAAAATCCCCAACCTGCTGCGCGATCTTTTCGCCGAAGGCGCTCTTTCATCGGCATTCGTTCCGATTTTCTCGGAATATAAAAGCGTCAGGTCCGAACAGGAAACACGCGATCTCGCCAATATAGTCGTTTCGACGCTCATAACTATAATCGGCGTTATATGCGTCTGCGGAATAGTTTTTTCAGAGGACATCGTCCGCTACATGGCGCCCGGATTCGAAAATACGCCCGGAAAAACCGAGCTTACCGTGCTGATGACTAAAATAATGTTTCCGTTTTTAATACTGGTGGCCGTGGCCGCGGTTTTTATGGGTATGCTCAACTCTTACGGCCGTTTTTTCATACCCGCTTTCGCTCCCACGCTATTCAATCTCGGCATGATAATTTCCGGATTCAGCGTCTGTTACGTTTTCAAATATATGGGCTACGAGCCTATCGTCGGCATGGCCGCGGGCGTACTCATAGGCGGTTCGATGCAGATGGGCGTTCAGTACCGCAGCCTTAAAAAACTAGGATACGCGTTCAAATTCAGGCTGAGCCTGAAGCACGAAGGCCTGCGCAGGATCGTAAAACTTATGGTGCCGGCCACGGTGGGGCTCGCGGCCACCCAGATCAACGTTTTCGTAAACACCTGGCTAGCTTCGCAGCTCGCGGACGGAGCCATTTCATATCTCAATTATTCTTTCAGGCTAATGCAGCTGCCGATAGGCATTTTTGGCGTAGCCATATCCAGCGTGACGCTTCCGCTGATATCTTCGCAAATCGCAAGGGGCGAAAAAGATAAATTATCCGAAACCATAACCAGCTCGCTTTCTCTCGTTTTTCTTCTGACCATACCCGCCACGTTCGGCCTCATGTTTCTTAAAGATCCAATAATATCGCTTCTTTACGAACACGGTCGATTCGGGCGCGCCGACACCATAAACACAGGTTACGCTCTTCTGGGTTACTCGGTAGGGCTTTTCGGATATTCGGCGGTTAAAATCCTGGCCCCGGTCTTTTACGCCTTCAATGAAACGCGAATCCCGGTTATAGCTTCTATTTCTTCGGTGATCTGCAATATAATACTTAATTTTATTTTAATAAAAAATTATTCTTATTTCGGCCTGGCGCTGGCGACTTCCATAACGATGATATTGAATTTCACGATCCTTTTCGTATTCATAAAACTCAGGATAAGGGCGATAGCCGTAAAACGCATAGCCGCGTCGTTTATAAAAATAACTCTCGCTTCGGCCATTATGGGCGTTTTTCTTTTTTATCTCTACGACGGCATTTTCATACATACAAAAGCCATGTTTTTCGGATTCGATACGTTATATAACTTTTTTTGCCTGTCCGTACTTATCCCGCTCGGAATTTTCATTCTTTTCAACCTGGGCGAAAAGCTGAAAGTCGAAGAAGTCAACACGCTTTCGGCAGTATTGAAGGAAAAAACGAAAAGGGTTTTAAACACGCTCACTAATTTAAATAAAACGGAGTGAAAGCAATATGAAGTCTATCAAGCATATTTATAAAATAGGGCACGGGCCTTCCAGCAGCCATACGATGGGCCCTCGTAAAGCCGCGGAAATTTTCAAGTCGGCCGGCGCCGGCTTCGACGCTTCTTATAAAGTGACTCTTTATGGAAGCCTCGCTGCCACGGGACGCGGCCACCTTACCGACGCGGCTATAGCGGACGAGCTAAAACCGGCGGCCTGCGAAATCGTTTTCAAAAGCGAAGAGCTCCTTCCGCTTCACACAAACGCAATGGTCTTCGAAGCGTTCGGGGAAAACGGAGAGTTAACCCGAACCTGGCGTGTTTACAGCGTCGGCGGCGGCGACCTCGCCGACGAACTCGGCACTTTTAAAGAAAGTTCAGACATTTATCCGCTCACGAGGCTGTCCGATATACTCAAATGGGCCGACGACAACGGAAAACTTTTAAGCGACTACGTGGAAGAGAATGAAGAAAAAGACTTGCTGCAGCATTTAAGCGCAGCCTGGGACGCGATGAAAAAATCCATATTGCGCGGCCTCGAAACGGAAGGGCGCCTTCCCGGCGGGCTCAACCTCCCCAGGAAAGCTTATTCGTACTTCCAGAAGGCCCACGCGAGCTCCGAACTGCTTCAAAAACTCAACTTATTATTCGCATACGCGCTTGCCGTTTCCGAGGAAAACGCCGCTGGCGGGCTTGTGGTAACCGCTCCCACCTGCGGCTCTTCAGGCGTAATGCCTTCAGTGCTTTATTTAATGAAAAAAGCATACGGCTTCAGCGACGACAAAATAGTTAAAGCCATGGCAACGGCGGGACTCATCGGAAACATAGCCAAGCATAACGCCTCCATCTCCGGCGCCGAAGTAGGCTGCCAGGGCGAAGTCGGCGTGGCCTGCGCCATGGCGGCCGCCGCCGCCGCCAAACTTCTCGGCGGAACTATATACCAGGTCGAATATGCTGCGGAAATGGGCCTCGAGCACCATCTCGGCCTTACGTGCGATCCTATCCTGGGCCTGGTGCAGATCCCCTGCATCGAAAGAAACGCTATGGCGGCCGCCCGCGCTTTCGAATGCGCGGCTTTCGCTCTTAATTCGGACGGCAAGCACCGCATTTCCTTCGACGAAGTCGTAGATACAATGGCCGCTACCGGGCGCGACATGCAAGACGGCTACAAGGAAACCGCCAAAAGCGGCCTGGCATATAAATGGAATTTAAAAAACAGATAAACCCGGAGTTCTTATGAGCGAATTTTTTGATTATCTGGCAAGTTTTTTTAAAAACGACGAACGCGCCGCAGGCGACGGATACGAAAACTCAATGCTGAAGCCTTCGGATAACGCTCGCTACGCGCCAACCGGCTCGAAGCCTGAATTCGAAAATTCTATGCTGAACCGCGGTCAGGCCGCGCCCAAAAGACGCGGACGCAAAAATTACGGCGTTCCTTACAAAAAAGGCGACGTGATCGGAAACAACTATGAAATTTACGACGTAATCGGCCGCGGCGGTTTCGGCGTGGTGTATAAAGCTTTTTCCCGCTCGATGGGAGAGGTTTTCGCCTTGAAAACCTTCCGCGACGAATATTTCAACGATAACGACAAAAAAGAGAGATTTTACCGCGAAGCTCGCGTCTGGATAGATCTCGACAGGCATCCTTATATTGTAAAAGCGGCCCTGGTAGAAGAAATAGACGAAAGATTATATATAGCCATGGAATATATCGGCCCCGACGAATCGGGGTACAATTCTCTCGACGGCTATATAAAGCACCGCCAGACAGGCCTGACGCAATTATTGAAATGGGGAATACAGTTCTGCTACGCCATGCAGTACGCGCACGAAAAAGGCGTCAAATGCCATCGCGATATCAAACCGGCCAATATTTTAATTTCGGCCGGAAACGTCAAAATATCCGATTTCGGCCTTGCCGGAGTATTCGACGGCAAGGCGGCCGAAATAGCCCCGGACAAATCCGGAAATCACGCCGGCCAAAACTCCGGCGAAGAGTTATTCTTAAATCACGAAGACATGAGCGCCGCCTATCAAACCATGACCGGTACGATCTTCGGCACGCCGTCGTACATGTCGCCGGAGCAGTTTCTGGACGCGGCCTCATGCGATATACGCAGCGACATATACAGCTTCGGCATAGTGCTTTATCAGGCCGCCACGGGCGGAACCCTCCCGTTCAAAGCCGCTCCGCCCGGCAGCCGGCTCGAAGATGAAATGATGCGTTATTTCAACGAAATGCAGAAACTCCACAACGAAACTCCCGATCCGGAGCTTAATTCGCCGCTCGCCGGCATAATCCACCGGGCTCTCGAAAAAAAACCGCAAAACCGTTATCAGAACTTCGATGAAATGAGAAAAGACCTCGAAGAGCTGCTGATGCAAAGAAGCGGTGAAAAGCTCGACCCTCCCAGGCCGAGCGGCCTGGAAATCTGGGAACTCAACAATAAAGGCCTCAGCTTCGCCAGCCTTAAGCGCTATGAAGAAGCCATAGAATATTATGATCGCGCGCTCAAATCAGATCCGTCATACGTCACGTCATGGTACAACAAGGGGCTCAGCCTGAAAAAGCTCAAACGCTACGACGAAGCCGTGGCGTGCTTCGAGCGGGCCATACAGTTGGACCCCAAATACGCCAGCGCGTACAACAGCAAAGGCCACGCGCTATATGAAATGGGCTTCTTTAAAGAAGCCTCCGATTTCTACGACAGGGCGCTGGCCATCAACCCGAATTATTTATATCCGATGCACAACAAAGCGCTGATTCTAGAAAACAACGGCGAGCTGGAAGCGGCGCTGGCCATATACGATAAAATAATATCCATAGACGCGCGCTATTATGTGGCCTGGTACAATAAAGCTTTGCTTTATAAAAAAATGAACCGTTTCGAAGACGCCATGACTCATTGCAACAAAGCCATTGAAATAAACCCTAATTATTCGGACGCATGGATAACCAGAGGCACCACGCTCAACGCGATGGGCTTTTACGAAGAATCTTTTGAATGCTACGAAGAGGCGCTCGCTCTGGATCCCGACTCCGCCGTGGCCTGGTACGACAGAGGCATAAGCCTGGCTAATATGCAAAAAATAGAGGAAGCCATAGAGTCTTACGAGCAGGCGCTGGCCATCGACCCGAAATACGTGGACGCCTGGTTCAACAAAGGCCTTCTCTACTCGGACCTTAACATGGACGTAAAAGCCTTGCAATGCTATGAAAAAACGATCGAGCTCAACCCGAAAGACGCCGACGCTTTTAACAACATAGGGCTGATGTACAATAAAAAAGGCGAATATGCAAAAGCCATAAACTGGTACGACAGGGCCCTTACCGCGGACGAAAAATACTACCGCGCCTGGTATAACAAAGCTATAGCCTACGAAAGGCTCGAAAACAAAAGCGAAGCCATGAACTGCTACAACATGGCGATTTCCCTTAAACCCGATTACGCTTCCGCGCTCAACAACAAAGGACTCATTTACTACAACCGCAAAGAATTTAAAAAAGCGATAGAATTTTTCGACGGGGCGATATCGGCGAACCACTCATACGCGAAGGCTTATTACAACAAGGGCCTGGCGCTGGACTCGCTGGAATCTACCGGCCCGGCCCTGGAAGCTTTTACGAAAGCGGTGCAATACGATGAAAACTATATTTTCGCGTGGTACGAAAAGGCGGTTTGCGAAGACAGGCTCCAAAAAAGCGGTAACGCGCTTTTATCTTTTGAAAAATTTCTGGGCCTCGCGGAAAAATCGCAGGAAGCCAGATACGCCGAATATATTGAACACGCCCGCCACAGGCTCGTTCAGATAAAAAAAGACTCTAAATGACCGGGCCGCTCCGCCGCGGCGTCGAGTTAATTTTTTAGCGCTATAAAAAAGAGGTGTAAGTTTGAATAAAATATCAGCCGCGTTATCTTATGCCTGGAACCTCGCCGCCGGCGAGGCCGCCCTTTCAAGAAGCGAATTCATCGAAACTCATCATCTGCTGATCGGCGTTTTCGGGATCGAAAAATCCATGTCCGACGAAGAAAAACGCAAACTCGGATATAACGCTTACCGCGCCATCAAACCCGAATACGATCTTTTGATTAAGCTGATTTCGGGTTACGGCGTAAACTGCAGGCAGATAAGGCGCGCGATCAGGGTCAGAATCGGGCGCGGCGAACACGAACACAAAACAGGCGTCATACACAGAAGCGAGCGATGCCGTAATTTTTTCGACCGCATAGCAAAAATCGCTGCGGCCGCGAAGGCCGAGCCTAACTGCCTGCACGCGCTGGCTGCCTTTTTTGAAAAAGGCCCGGAAGAGACGCCCGATAAAATTTTAGCCGAAACTTTCAACGATTTGAAGATAGATCCTGCGGAGTTCGGCCAACGTCTCGTCAAGCTATGCGCGGGGTCCACCGAATTCGGCCCCGGCGGTTCGTCCGCCAGGCCCGCCGACAAAACAGATTCCACCGGCCCCGAAATCGTCAATAGCGGAGGCGACCGCATAGACGCCGGCGGAAGCAAAGATTCCGGCGAAACTTTATTTTTAGATAAATACGGCCGCGACCTGACCCGCGACGCCAGGGACGGAAAACTCGGGCCGTTCATCGGCCGGCGCGACGAGCTGCTTCAGATTATACAAATTCTGGCCCGGCGCACAAAAAACAATCCGGTTCTGGTGGGGGAGGCAGGCGTTGGAAAAACTGCCATAGCCGAAGCCCTTGCGCTTCGAATCACCGAAGGCAAAGATCCGCACGTGCTCGGCGGCAAAAGGATAATCGAGCTTAACGTGGGTTCTCTGATCGCCGGAACCAAGTACAGGGGCGAATTCGAAGAAAAGCTCACTCTGCTGCTCAAAGAGGCCGAGCAAAACCCCGAAATTATTCTCTTTATAGACGAGATACACACCATCGTGGGCGCAGGCAGGGTAGAAGGCGGGGGCACCGACGCCGGAAACATTATGAAGCCCGCGCTTTCACGCGGCGCCCTTCGCTGCATGGGTTCCACCACTATAGACGAATACCAGCGGTTTATAGAATCCGACCCCGCCCTGGAGCGCAGGTTCGAAAAAGTGATAGTCAACGAGCCTTCGAGAGACGAAACCTTAGAAATGATAAAAGGGCTCAAATCCAAATTCGAAGCTCATCACGGGGTAAGCATAACCGGCGAGGCGCTCTGCGCCGCCGTGGATTTATCTATCCGCTTCGCTCCCGAATATAATCTTCCCGATAAGGCCATAGACCTGCTCGACCGGGCCTGCGCCATGGCCAGCATACCCGAATTAAGCGTGATGATAAACCCAAAAGGCTCTTCCGGCCTTTCCGAAGGCGCTAATTTTCACGGCGGCGCGGGCGGCGATGTGACGAAATCCGATATCGCCGCGGCGCTGCATAAAAAAACCGGCGTGCCGCTGGAAATAATAAACGGCCATATGTCGGGCGATTACAAATCCCGCATAATCGGCCTCGAGCAAAATTTAAAAGAAAATATCTTCGGCCAGCCCGAAGCTATAAGGCGCTTCAACGAAAGGCTCCTTACCGCCTATGGCGGATTTTCAAAAAAGCGCGGCCCGCTCGCAACCTTCTTGTTTCTGGGCCCGAGCGGTGTCGGCAAAACAGAGCTTGCGAGAGTGGCCACTAAATACCTGTTCGGATCGGAAGACGCCGCGATCCGTTTCGACATGTCCGAATTTATGGAAGAGCACAGCGTTTCAAAGCTCATAGGCGCGCCTCCGGGTTACGTCGGCTTTCGCGAAGGCGCGCAGCTTACCGACCGGCTCAGGGCCAGGCCCTACTGCGTGGTTTTACTCGACGAAATAGACAAGGCGCACCCTAAAATAGTAGACATATTCCTGCAGGCCTTCGACGAGGGCCGGATAACCGATTCGCGCGGCAAAACCGCCGACGCCAGAAACGCGATTTTTATAATGACTTCGAATCTGATGCCCGAAAAACATATGGGATTCGGACTTTTCGGCGGAGCGAAAAAAACGGCGGAAAGCGCGGCGGACGACCTGAAAAAATATTTCCGCGTCGAATTCCTTAACCGCATAGACGAAATAATAGTATTTAAAAACCTTTCTGAAGAGGATATCAAGAAAATATTAAAACCCATGGCCGACGAAATCTGCGGCATGGTAAAATCCCGAAGCGGCGCCGATTTAAGTTTCGACGAAACCGCTATAAAGGCTATAATAAATTCGGGCTGCAGCGATAAATTCGGCGCGCGCGAGCTCAGGCGGGCCTTCGACAGGGCGGTACAGGTACCGCTGTCAAAATTGTTCCTGAGCGGAGAAATCGAAAAACATAAAAGCTGGACGGTTAAATCGACAGACGGAAGCGAAATCGTCATAGCCGGCGCATAAGGCTTTATATATACTAAAATTTTATAACGATATAAACTGTTTGTTTAACCATTAAAAATACGGGAGGTTATTATGCTAAAAAAATCGGGTTATTCAATCACACCCTCACTGAGCTTTATTAAAACATTCGGTTTCATAATCCTCGCGCTTTGCGCGGTTTCTTTTTTTCATCAAAACGCCCATTCGGAAGAACGAACGGGCAGAGATTCTCTTATAATCAAAGAGCTCACCGGATACGACGCCGAAGTCATAAAAACCAGGCCTGAAGCTTTCGTTGAAAAGCTCCAGAAAATAAGCGAATCGGCATTTTCATTTTACCGCGGAACGGCGATATTGTTCTACAGGGACATCTTCGATAAATCTCTCGCTCTTTCATCCGGGGACGAAAATTTTACGCCCGGCGGGCTTAACGGCTGCTATATCAACGGAGATCTGCATATCGCCAATTTCGGCTTTTCAAGGAATTCCGAAAACGACGCGCAGTTCGACGCCAACGATTTTGACGAATCTTACATAGGCTCTTATATTCTCGATTTGAAAAGGCTTTCGGTTTCGATATCGCTCATGGCCAGACAAAACGGCATTAAAAATCATGAAGAAAAACTGCTCGAATCTTTTTTAGATTCCTTTATAGATAAAATCAAAGACTTCGCTTCGGGCGATAACGCATTCAAATATTCTATCACGGCAAAAAACGCAGACGGCTGCATGGCTAAAATCCTTGAAAAGTTAGACGGCAAAAAACGAGTTGATATTTTAAAAAAATACTGCTCGATGAGCGAACCAAACCGGCTGCTCACAAACGAAGAATTGCGCCCGGTGCCGAACGATGAAATGGAAAAAATTAAAAATGCGTTTAACAAGCATTACGTGCCGGGCGTTATAAAAAAATCTTCGGAAAAATATGAAGACGGCTTCTTTAAAATACTGGATATCCGTGAAAAACTTCATTCGGGAACCGGTTCGCTCGGGCTTACCCGCTATTACATATTGATCGGCGGCAAAACGCCGGACGGGTTCGAAAAAAATCTCATTATCGAAATGAAACGCCAACGCGCTTCGGTAGTGGCAAAATACGGCGCCAGGCAGGGGCTGGACAAAGCTTTCAAAGACGACGCCAGAAGGGCGCTGCTCGGTTCCTACGCCCTCGCATCAAAAGTATCGCCTTTTGTGGGGACCGCCGAAATGGACGGAGGCTTCTATCTGCTTCGCGAAATATCGCCGCAAAAGTCGTCGTTAAAATTCGAAGAGATGAGCGTATCAAATCTCGAAGAACTTTGTGAATCCGCCGGAAAAATATACGCAAAAATGATCGTCAAGTGCGCCAATCCCAAATCCGTTCCTCACGCCTCGCAGCTGATCGCCTTGCTTTCTTCCGATGAAAAAATAACCGGTTTCAAGCGGCATGTCATAAATTTCGCCCTGGCTTACAGCTCCACGGTCGAAAAGGATTATGAACTTTTTCTAAAGCACAAGGACACACTCATAAAAAAGTTTAAATCTCAAGCGGCAAAGTCGGAATTTATAAAAACCGGAAATTAATAATAAGAAAGCAAGAGAGAATTAAGATGGGAAAGGAAATCGAAAGAAAATTCATCGTTTCAGGAAACGGATATAAACAGGCCGGCGAAGGCGTAATATGCCGCCAGGGCTATTTATCCACTCAAAAAGAGCGCATAGTGCGCGTCAGGCTGATCGGAGACGAAGGTTTCATAACCATTAAAGGCTTATGCAACGGGATCAGCCGCCCGGAATACGAATATAAGATTCCGGCGGCGGACGCTATAGAAATGCTCGATTTTCTATGTGAAAAACCGCTCATAGAAAAAATTCGCTATAAAATAAACTTCGGCGGCAGGCTCTGGGAAATCGACGAATTTGCCGGCGAAAATTCGGGCCTTATAATAGCTGAAATCGAATTGCGCTCCGAAGGCGAAAAATTCGAAAAACCCTCATGGGCGGGCGAAGAAGTATCGAACGACCCGAGATATTTCAACTCGAATCTTATAAAAACCCCCTATTCGCTATGGAAAAAATGTTGACGCGGCGCGCGAAGCGGCTATATGCTTTTTATTCGCTGCGCCTCGTTTCAACGTTTATTACATCTCTCTGCATGTAAGTATGCAAAATCACTATGGGAATCTTAACTATCGTAGAATTGCCCGACGAATCTTTCGCCGCCAGAAATAAAAACGGCTTTGAATTCCCCTGCGGCGTGGCTTTTCTGAAAACGCCGTACGCCTCGAGATTTTTTCTGGCGTTCAGTTTCCAGTTAGTCAGAACTTCCCGCAGCGTTGCCGAATCGCCGAGATTGTCGGTATCGACATAGGCGTTGGCTCCGGCAAGCGACGGGCCGCTCATATAAAGCGACGGAGATATTTTTCCGTCCACATTGTCCATAACCGATATTTCAAAGCGCGTCCGGGCGTTTTCTATAAGTTCCAGCGTATCAGAACCGCTCCCGGTAAGGATTTTTTCGAAATCATAAAACGAAACGCAGACCGGGCTGTAATCGTCATAGCAGTTGACGAGGCCTACATTTTTAGCCGCGAATTTAATTACATATCCGGGCAGGCCGTCCACCAGGCCGCAGCTTATATCTGAATCGCCGCGGAAGTTGCGGTCGAGCATCCTGCATTTATCGCCGTCGTTCGAAAGCGCGGTTTCCGCAAGAAGCGGGCTGCGCTGGCCTTTTATAACCGCCGGCGAACCGTCCATATTGTAATCGTCCGCCTTTACCGCTCCGCCCCCGAAATAAGTGAAACGCAGCTTGCCTTCATAACCGCCGCTGTCCGCGTCGAGAATATCGTGATACGAAACGTCGTCGGATGCGCGGCCCGTCGATGGATCGATTACTGCGCCGCTCTGGCGCACCGAATATTCCCTGGTTACGTTTTCGCGGGGTTTGAGCGCTCTGAAAACCACGGTGGGAGGGTCGTTGTCTTTAACCGGAATCACCGCCGGGGCTCCCGAGTACTCCTGATGATAAATCGAGCTGCCGCCGTCAGTGCGTTTTATTATGGCCTCTATCTCGGAAGTGTTCTGGTTTGGATCGCACTTCGGGTTGCCTATCTGGTTTCCGGCGGCATCGGTTCCCGCCACATACATCGGAAGGCTGCCGCTCATATCGTAAGGTATGTCGCTTTCGCCGAAGACGGACGTGCGCATCATATTCGGCGACGGCGCGGCGAATTTATAAACGGCGCGGCGATAAGGCGATGTGCCATAGCCGGGGTACGAAGCGAGGGGGATTTCCATCGCATCCTGAGCCTGACCTGGTTTTTTCGCCGAAGGTTTAGGATCTATACCCGATTCGAGAGCGCTTTTCAGTTTTTCCAGAGTGAATTCAGCCGCCGAGTCGGAAAGTTTGGAAGCCAGAGCGTCTTTCCAGTGCAATTCGGCCGCGCTCGGGCCGGCAAGCGCCTTTATGAAAGCCCTGGGTATCGCCAGGTTCGGATTGTTATCGCAGACTATATAATCCACGTCGAACGGGAACGGATCGCCCGTAGTGGCGCCTTTAAACGCTACCCCAGTCTGCGGGAGCGAACCGTCGGGCAGGGCCGAACCGGGGTCCGGATTTTTCGACTGATCTTGAGACACGAAAAACGCTTGCGGCGGCTGTTTGTCGTTAACGGTAACCGCGATTCCCGCCGGATCGGACGCGGAAGAAAGCGACGCCCAGTTATCGGCATGGTAAAGCGTTTCGCCGCTTCCATCGGGAACAAGGTCGTAATAAGCGTAAACCGGCTCTCCTTCTGCGCCTCTTTCCTCTCCCGAGGCGTTTTTCTTTTGCGAACGTCCTTCCCACTTAAGCTTCGGATACTTAAACTTGATATATATAAAATATCGTCCGGGCGCAAGAGGCATATCGAAAGCGTATCTAAGATTTACCGAAACGCGGAACCTGCGGTCCTGGTTTTGATAATTTTCCCACTTTACGGCGCTCGAAGCGTCAACTCCTTTTATATTCTTGGGAAACGGAATTTCGTCCGAAAGCCTTCCGCGCGCGATTAAAATCGAAGGATACTTGCGCCCGTCGACCGTTTCGCATCCGACCACGGCGGCGCCGCGATCGTCGATTTTTTCGCCCGCCATGTACCATTCATATTCTACTGCGCCGCGATCGGCCCTGTTAAGAGGTTTATCCGGCCGTGAAGTGGTGCCTACGCCTTCTATCCACAGCGCCCTGTCAGGAGATGTCCCCCATACCTTAGCCCCGGCAGCTTTTATGTATGACGGCGGCTGTATTATATATCCGCCCGGAGGGATTTCGCCGAAATTTCTAAGCGCCGCCTCTATAGTGCCGCTTCCGCCTTCGCCGGCGAAGCAGTTAGGCGGTTTCGCCGGCGCGCCGGTGATATAATTTTCGCCTATTGAATCATAAGGCGGAAGGCCCCAGCTTTGAGGGGCCGAACCGGTGACGCAGGCGGGGTCGTAATCCCAGATCCCTATTCCGTTATAGGTTTCCATGAGCTGCTTATTGGAAGGATTGCCCGTTTCATGGTTAAACGACTTAATATAGCGCACCGAAGCGCTCGCAGTCCACTGATATACTTTATTTTCCTCCACATTAGACGGGCCTTCTATTTTAATTCCGGTTATATACTTATCAGGCTCGGGTTTTTTAGCTTCTACTACTATGTATCTTTCGGCCACATAGTCTTCGTCGCCGTCTTTTATGCCGTTGCCTTTGATGCCGCCGCTGCCGGGCGAACCGCCGTCATCGAAAAACAGATATTTAAATGTGTCCGGCTTATACTTTTCCCGGTCTGTGATATATGAAGGATAAGGCATTTTATCGTAATCCCAGAATTTGGCGCAAGCCACCAGGCTTATTTTATAAACGCCGGGCTCTTTAGGAATAAAAGCGAAATCCGGCGGCGCCTCCGCTTCATCCATTTTTTCGTCTTTCGGCAAAACCGTTGCGTTCTTGCCTATAGACATGTACCATGAACCGTCGGCGAAATTTATCGAGTTAGAACGCTCGCCTTTTCCGGCAAGTGACTGCCAGCCAGGAGGCATAGAGGCTTTGTCAAGCCTAACGTTTCTTTGAGAAGACGCCGCGCTGGTAAAAGAAGTCTCCGCGGCGATATGTTTTTTCATAGGCTCGAGCATTTCCACTTTCCAGTAATAGCTCGCGGTCGCCGGCCTCAGCGAATATAAAAATCCGCCGATCACTCCGTTGGCGTTCATATCGGTAAGCTTCGTACCGGAATTAATATTTTTGCATATAAAATCTTTAGAAAACTCGGGCGGAGCGTTTTCCATAACGCACTGATACTGCTCGTCCTCGGCGGCTTCGTCGCCGGTGACTTTTCTTTGAATGAAAGATCCGCCCTGCGTCTTTTCGGTGAAAGTGATCTCTCTCTGATTGCGGGACGTTGATATAGTGGAATAAATATCTACGCAGTTCTTTTCATTATTGCCCGCGGGCGGCCCTGCGAGGTTTATAACCGCGAGGCCGAGCTTTATATCCTTCACGGGTACGCCTTCCACTTCCGGAATGCCTCGCGATTTTAGGTTCGTTCCGGCGGCGTCGCTAAAAACCTCCATAACGATTACATTTTCTGAACCTACTGTAAATTCGTTTATCGAAGAAGATTTTTTAGTATAGTAGTCTATCTGACACAATTCGGTTATCGCTCTAACCTGATACTTTCTCCACCACTTCCATACGGGCCTTCCTTCTTCGGGCGGGCAGGAAGTCGGAGCGCTCACCTGGCGGGTTTTGTCGAAGAAGTCATAGGTAAGGCCTTTCTGGCTCGAACCGTCGATAACGGGTTTTGCTTCGGTAAGGTAGTAAAGAGCGCCGCCGCCGTCGGCTGCGATACATTTGACGTCGCGCGGCAGGGCCATTTCACCGGCTTTAATGCCGCCCGGATCTGAAGTTACAGGAGAATAACCGTTAAATTTATTCCATTTAATTTTCTTGCTGAGGTTCGGGTCGAATCTGCGGTTGGGGTCGCCGGCCTGCTGCAGCAGCCTGAAAGTAACGCCGCCCTGGCCGTCCCACTGGTCCGCCACGCAAAAATCTATAACATCGTAGCCATCCTCACTGACCGGCGCTGTATATACCCAGTCGCTGGATGAGTCTTTTGTAGCGGCGCCTATTTTACAAACATCTTTGGTCAGTATATTTCCCGGAACAGGCGGCGTTCCGCCGTAGCCTTTAGGCCCGCCGTAATCGGCGGAGTCGTTAAGCGGAATGCCGTATGTGTTGCCCGCCGCGAGCTGAATGGAGCCGCGCTTTATAAGCGGGTCCGGAAGCGACGAATATACGTACCTGCGGCCGGCGCCGGTAGTGGCGAAGCCCAGCTTATAATTGGTCGTGACGGTGGCTTTCGTAGGGTCGATCGAACCGGGATGGAAATTTTCGGCGCACGCGCTGGCGCGCTGAAACTGGAATTCCATATTCGTAGTTTTAAATACCTGTTCGAACATGGGGTTTTCAGTTCCCGGGGTTATGTAGGGCGGTAGAACGACACCGGCCGGAACGCTTTTAACGTAATGGGCGATCCAGAGGCTTACCCTTTGAACTTTAAAATCCCATCTGCGCTGCCAGTTGCCGCCTCCGATCCCTTCCTGATATTGTTGCTGCTCGCTGAAAAATACCTTCGAATGATTATTCCACGCCGGAAAAAATCCGGGATACCAGCTTTTATCTATACGCCGAAACTGGCCGCGGTCGACGTTTTTGTATTTCGCCATATATTGGTTTAAAATTTGAGGCGGCGGAGCTGGCGCAGGCCCGCGATCGACTTTGCCGTCATAATAACATGGAAAATTAGCTTTTTCCTTTACGATTCTCGGTTCAGGCGTTCCATGGGCGCTCTTAGGCTCTCCCGGAATGTAATTTATAACGTCGTGAAAGATATCGCCTTTTGAATCTGCGCCGATTCCGATTATGCCTTCGTTTTTGGGCGGGTCCACCGGCCAGTAAAAATCAGGCGGCGGCTCG
>MWBZ01000089.1 GCA_002069765.1 bacterium ADurb.Bin243 | reverse complement strand
GAAAAACCTTTAGGAAGCGTTATATCGGCGATTTCAATAAGGATACCGCTGGACGCCGCTTTCGCCGAGGCGTCCATATTCGTTAAAACCCTTTCAGGAATACTGGTATTAGAATTTTTAGCCCTGTTTTTATTTATTTACATGATTTTTAAATATTTCGTAATCGACCAGATCGAAAAATTCAAGAAAAAAACCGATCTCATTGCTTCGAACGAAAGCATGCTCGGAACTATGGTCCCGGAATCGGCTGGCTTCGAATTCAACTCCCTCGCCGATTCTTTCAACCTTATGTCGTCCAATTTAAAAAATTTAAAAGACACTCTGGAAAACAGAATCCAAGACCGCACGGCCGAGCTTGAAAGATTAAATAAGACTAAAGACAAGTTCTTTTCTATAATAGCTCACGATTTGAAAAACCAGTTCAATTATATAATAGGATTTTCGGATATGATCAAAAACGCCAGCGAAGATTTGAGCGATTATGAAAAAAAACAGTATATATCTTATATAAACGATTCCATAAGAAGCGCTTTTCATTTACTGTCCAACTTATTAACATGGTCGCAGACGCAGACTAACGCTATAGTTTTTAACCCGGAGAAAATAAATTTAAAAGGCCTCGCAGCTAAGTCTATTTCAGAAATACAGCCTATAGCCGATCAAAAAAATATTAAAATAATTTTAAATGCCGATGAAAAAATCGAAGCGGAGCTGGACGTGAATATGATTTTGACGGTGCTGAGAAACCTGCTCGCTAACGCCGTAAAATATTCTTATCCTGGCGGCGAAGTGGAATTATCCGCCGGAGAAAAAGACGGGGCCGTTGAAATTTCGGTAAAAGACTCCGGAACCGGAATGTCCGCTAAATTCATTGAAAATCTTTTCATTTTAGGGGAAAATATTTCAAAAGAAGGCACCGCCAAAGAAAGAGGGACCGGCCTGGGCCTCATGCTGTGCAAAGAGTTCGTTGATAAGCATAACGGAAAAATATCCGTCGTCAGCGAAGCTGAAAAAGGCAGCACCTTCACATTCACACTGCCCCAAAAATAACGCGGACGCATTTTTAAAAAAACGGTCCGCGCTTTATTTATATTAAATATTTAATTGCGCCTTACGGGCTATACATGACGCGCCGCGTTGAGCTCAGTGGCCTTTAAGGGCTTCGGCGACCAGTTCGCGCACTTTTTGAGAAACGTCGCCGGCGGCGAGTTCTATGGCGAAAAGGATCTGTTCTTTAAGCTCTCCCGAGGCGCCTTTTTTAAGATGAGCTATAAGCATTTTTATAGCCTTGATGCGCTCGGATTCTTTTTTGGAGCCGATTTCCGTCATGAGTATGGGCACCGGCTTGAGATTGTTTATATCTATTTCGATGTCTTTTTCAGTAAAAACTTCGGCAGGCTGGCCTTTGGCGCCTTTTTTCATATCGGCTTTGGCGCTGGTTATTTTTCTGAGGCGCTCTTTTTCTTTTTCTTCTTCGGCCTGAATATCTATGGTGATTTCAGTTCCCGAATCGACTACCTCGGCTTCTTCCACGTGGTGGCCGGCGTCGAATTTATCTATTATCTGCCTTATGAAATTAGCTTTCTGCGAAGGCAGAGTGTCGATAATTTCTTTGAGCTTGTAATAATTGCTTTCATTGGTCTTTTTCTGTATGCCAAGAACGCCTATTTTAAAGATTTCAGGGTCTTCTTCGTTATAAAAAATAGCCATAGCCATTTCCATGGACTTATCGTCCGGTATTTTTAAAATCGAGCGGGCCGCTATAAAACGATACTCGCGCTCGTCGGCGTTAAGCATCTTATCGAGTATCTGTTTTGATTTTTCATAATCGTTCGCCCATAGCGCGGCTATGGCGGAAGACTGCACTTCTTTATCGGGATGCCTTATAAACTGCGGTATTATATTCACCAGGTTTTTGTCTTTTATATAAAAAAGCGCGTCCAGCGCCGCCGAAATATGTTTGGGGTTCGGCGATTTGAGATATCTTGCGATTCCGCTTAAAAACGGCTGGCCGCCGTATTTGCCCACGAGCCTCAAATACCATCCGGCCACGTCGGGATTGGCTTCGGCCCCGGCGAGTTCGGCGATTTTGGAAACGACGACGTTATCGAGAAGGTCGTAATCGCCTTCTTCAAAAACCCTTGCCAGCTCAGCTATCTTTTTATCTTCAGGGAGTTTGGATAATTTTTGCAATAGTTCTGAATCGGAAATATCCACGCGCGCGTTTGAAACCGGAGGCGCCATGGGCGCGGGTCTGGTTTGAACGGGCTCTTCGGCGGGCGGCGTATCTATGGGAATTCCGCCGGTTTTAGGCGCCGGCGGTTCCGCCGGGCGCGCCGTTCTAAGAGGATCGGGCTGGGCTGTAACCGGCGGCTTCTGCGCTGGCGGAGGCGCCTGGGGCGCAGCGGGCTGCTGCGGGGCCGTTCCGGCCGAACCGCCCCTGATTTTAATTGCGTCGATGGCTTTTTTAACGAAATACCTGACCGTCTGGTTGGCCGAATTCAACTGTTTTTCAAGATGAGGCAAAGCGGAAGCGTCGCCGGCCTGGGCCAGTATGCGCGCCGCCTTGATTTTGCTGTCATCGATATCCGATTCGAGTTCAAATATAATTTCTTCTAAACTTACGCTCATATTGTCAACATCCAATCAATTTTTTTGTTTTGTCAACCTATATTGCGTTAATATTCAACGCATTTACTTGCCCTTCGCGGCCGCCGGCGGGGATGTTACGTTTTAAGATCAGCGGCATAGCCTTTACGGCGGCTTTTTTTCCCGCTTCTATGATATCGGCTATCCTGGAAAAAGCCCAGAAGCCTATATCGCCGAACTCGGGCTCGATAAGAATATCAGGTTCTTTTTTCTGCGCCTGGAGCAATTTTTCGCCCATCATTATTATGCTCTGCGCCGAAACATGAAGTATATGCCGCGGTTGCTTTATCATATTAGCGTAACCGACGCTCACGCCTATCAATGTGCCGCCGTTAAGCCTTTTTCTTAAAATGCCGGCCGGAAGGGGCATTAAAACCCCGCCGTCGATATACGTCGCGCCCGAATATTCGTATGGCGGAAAAAGCATCGGCACCGCGGCCGAAGCCATAAGCGCGTCGATTATATCGCCGGAATTGAATATTACCGGCCTGCCCTTATTAATATCGGCGCAAACTACGCAAACGTTAGTTTTAAGTTGCTCCAGCCGCCTCAAGCCGAGATCGCGCCAGAATACTTTTTTTAAAAATTTCTTTAATTTTGCGCCCCTGTTGAGGCTGATAAATGGGATTCTTTTATCGAATATGACTTCGGAAGTGATTTCGAGGGCCGCATCCGCCATGGCCTTAAGGTTCATGCCGCCGGCGTACAGGCACGCGACTATGGCGCCCATGGAAGAGCCGCTCAACGCGTTTACCGTTACGCCGTTTTTTACGAGTTCGGATATCACGCCTATATGCGCGAAGCCGCGCACGGCGCCGGAACCGAGAGCCAGGCAGGCCGGAACGCGGGGCGTTAAGGCCGCGCCGGTTTGCGGGTTTGCGCCTTTAAATTTTATGATATTTCCGCTTTCGTTGTAAATCATCGTTTCCGCCCGTAATTTTTTACGCCATAGCCCGCCGCGGCGTATTTTAATAAACCTTATTTCAAAAACCGCTAGTTGGTAAGCTGTGTGAACGAATAACCGCCCAGCGTCGTTTTCCAAACGTCAAACCTGCTTCCGCTGATGGGTTTTTGAAGAAACAAAACCGTTTTGCCGTCGTTTGAAACGGCAGGCTGGTTGAAATAATAATACGTGGAAAAATTTTTGACTACATTTACAGCCTTGCTGTTTAAATAAGCCCTTTCCATTCTTACGGAAGAGCCGGTCCTTCCGTGCATATAAATAAGCTCTTCCATGCCGCTTACGCTCTGAGCGTTAGACGCCAGGAACTCGGGGTCGAAGGCGTCGAGATTGGTTTCGACTAAAAATTCCTTTTCCACTTTATCGGCCGCGGCGAGATCTACGTAATAAAGGCCCCAATAGCCGTTAACTTTTTTTTGAAACATTACCAGATTGTTATCGGCCGAAACGGTAGGCTTGCGTTTGAGGGTTTCGGTAGAAGTTATTATTTTGAAGTTTTCGCCGTTAGCGTCCGACATGCATATCTGGGAATAGTTTGCGTCGGAGCGGTCTATGGCTGAAAAAACTATAAACTGGCCGTTTTTTGAAAACGCCGCGTCTAAAAAATTGTAGCTCTGGTTCCTTAAAATATCTACCGGCGCCGTGTTTTCAAAACTCATTTTATACACCCTGAAAGTGCCGCTTTTATTCGAAGAAAATAAAATGTCGGTCCCGAAAGAGCATCCCCTGACGCATATATTTTCGTTTGAATCGTAAGTGAGCGCTATTTCGTTGGTGGCGGCGATTTCCCTGAGGTAAACGTTTACTTCGCTGCCTTTAGACCTGTTGAAATACATGGATTTGTTATCGGTGGTTACGCCGGCGTTGGAATGGTCTATTCCCTTATAGACGCTCTGCTCTTTCTGGGTGGATTTGATTTCGCTGAAACAGCCGGCCATAAGCGGCATTATCAAAAAAGCGTAAAGCAATATCACAAAATCGGCATATTTAATTTTTCTTATATTTTCGCTGGCTTTATTAATTATCGTGATTAATTTCATTATTTCTTCCTGTTCCGTTATAGATTAAAGGGCCGCGCCAAAGCTAACCGGCCGTAAAATCTTTAATATTTCGTTACTAACGATATAAATCTTATCATAATTTACATTAAATGTCAAAATATACTTTGAGCGTACCGGCCCATAATTTATATTGCATAATGCGCTATATTTTGTTAAAATATCCGTAAGACAACGGAAGGTTTTTATGAAATTTAAAAGCAGAAAAATTTTATTCACGGCCGTATTATTGCTTGCAGGGCTCGCATCGGCCGAACCAGCTTACGCTTACCTGGACCCGGGCACGGTTTCTTATTTTCTTCAAATACTGATAGCCGGCCTGGTGGGGCTTTCTGTTACCATAAAGCTTTACTGGAGCAATATCGTTTCCATATTCAAAAGCAAAACGCCGGCGGCGCCGGCTGAACCCGCCGATAAAACCGGCGGCGCGGCCAAAGAAGAAGATAAAAACAAAGGCGAGTAAGTGCCCGCCATGATTTTATTCCATCCTTATCTTTTCGCCTCCCACCAGACGGTCTTTCTTCTTTCGCACAATATAACCGAAACGGCGCTTTCTAAAGCCCTGTATCCTTTATTGATAACGCTTTCGCTCACATTCGCGGCCCTCGAGCTTTTTTCCGCGAGGTCCTTCGACCGCTCCAAAACGGCCGCCGGCCTTTCTCTTTTCTGGCTCATGTTTTTTTCGTACGGCCCCGCCGAGCAATACGCTCTTTCATACGCCTCTTTCGCTTGCGGAGCGTGTTTTTTTCCTATCTGGCTCGCTTTCGTTTATTACGCCGTTAAAAAAATAACTGCGCTGCCCGTCGATTTCAATAAAGCCTCTATCGTTCTAAATTTCACGGCGGCCGCTTTAATTATTATGCCTGTTTTGAATATAGCGGGGCATTATTACGCCGTATCCGTAAAAATAAACGAAATACCCGGCGGCAAAGATTATACGGCAAGCGTGAATTCGGATGAAATCAAATTATCGGGGCGCCCCGACATTTATCACATAGTCCTCGACGGTTACGCCCGCGCCGATATTTTAAAAGACATATACGGATACGACAATTCGGATTTCATAAATTACCTTAAAAACAAAGGATTTTACGTAGCCGAAAAAAGCTACGCCAATTACGCCACGTTCACGGCGCATTCCGTGGCGTCTTATTTGAACTACGATCATTATTCCAATATATTCGGAGATTCTTATAAAGATTACAGGCCGCTCGACAAACTCACCGAATTAATCCAGCGCAACGCCGCGGCAAGATTTTTAAGAAGTTACGGATACTCCTTCGTTTCGTATTACATAATCGACGGCGTCATTTACACGGCCGATATACTTTTGAAACCGGAAACGTTCCGCCGCGGCGCCGCGGGCGACATATATTTCGACCCGTTCTACAATATGCTGATCAATAAGACGCCTCTGGCTTTATTATTCAAAAATTTTTCAAAGGAATTCGATTTCAGCCTCAGCGAAGGGATAAGGACGCTGAGCGCATATATGTTCGAAAGCGTAAAAGACATGAGCGGCTTCAAGAAACCTATATTCGTTTATGCGCATTTTCCTCTGCCGCACCCGCCTTTCGTCTTCAATGAAAACGGAGAGAGCTTCGCCGGCTGGAAGTTTTTTTCGAACCCCTTCGGAGACGCCGACGTTCTGGTAACCGGAGACCGCGACAGGGAAAATTACCGCAAATTTTATTTAAGCCAGCTCAAATACGCCACGCAAAAAACGCGCGAAATGATAGACGCAATACTTAAAAATTCAAAAGAGCCGCCGGTGATAATACTTCAGTCGGACCACGGCCCCGGCTCCAATTTCAGCTTCAACGACCCGCGCGCGGCGGGGGCGAGGGGCCTGCGCGAGCGCTACGCGATACTGAACGCATATTACATGGGCAAAGCCACCGATGAAAAAAACACGCCGGGCCTCCACCCGAAAGTGACGCCGGTGAACACTTACAGGATAATCTTTAACGCCCTCTTCGGGTCGAACATGCAAATGCTCCCCGACAGATGCTTTTACGCGCCGGTGAACCGGCCTTACGATTTTTGCGAAATTGAAACAGACTGATTTTATTGCATTATAGCAATATTCTTTTTCATGATAAGGATGTTTTTTTCGTTTTCACGGCGGTACTCGACGCCGTCCATTATCTTTCTGACCAGATAAACGCCGAGGCCGCCTATCTGACGCTCTTCGAGCGGTTTTTCTATATCGGGCTCGGGCAGCCTCAATGGATTGAACTGCCAGCCGTCGTCTTCTATTTCTATATGTAAAAAGGATTGGCTCAGGCCCGCGCGCACTATTATTTCGTGCGTGTCGCGGTCTTTGAACGCGTATGAGATTACGTTGGTGAGGATTTCATCCACGGCGAGCTTGACGTTATTGACGGATTTCAACGGCATTTTATTAGCCGCGCAAAACGCGCCTACCTTTTCGCGAAGCTCCGCAATCGCGCCTATATCGTTTTTAATTTTTACGATTAAATTCTCGCCGCTTTTCATATAAACCGCTTAACCGCGCTTCCGGCCGCCGCATGTCAGTGATTATTTTTTAACCGCAGCCGGCTTTAGTATATAGCAATTTTAAAATTCTGTCAATTATAAAATTGATTGAATTTTAAATGCTTCGGTAAGGTTTATATTATTTGTTTCTGGCATTTCTGACGGCTTCGGCGCCGATAAGGCTGACTACGGCGTAAGGCGCTATCTGCTTTATGCAGTAAGAAAAGCTTTTGTCCGAAGAGCGCGGAATATAAACCATGTCGCCGTCCTGTATTTCAGGGTTCAAAGCGGCGGCGCGTCCGAGGTTATATTCGAACTGAATGGTGCGCTCGGGCATTTTTCTGATGACTTTTAATAATTTTGCGGTTTTGCCGGAAAGCTCTATTTTATCGTCGATTAATTTCTTGAGCCCCTGCGCTTTATCGTAAGCGAAAAGGCCGGGGTTTTTGACCGAACCCAGTATATAAACGCGGCCTTTTATATTGTCGGCTTTGCTGAAGTAAAGAAGGTCGTTATTGCACAGTTTCAGGTTAAGCAGTATCCTGTTCTGCAGCACTTTGTCGTAATCGGAAAGGTCCAGCGTAAATACGGTGCCGCCCTGCCTTATTATATCGCATTTGACGCTCTGGTTTTTAATGTTTTCGAGCCCCGCCTGCGGAAGTATGGAAAGAAGCGTCATCTCGTTTTTAAAATCGTGCCTTCCGGGATTGGATATATCGCCGAGCAGATAAACGAAGTTATTGTTATATTCGCTTATAATTACGTTTACGATAGGATTGGAAATATAGCGCGCCAGGCGGTTGGTAATGACCGCCGCGAGGTCTTCGCGGCTCAAGCCGGCGGCCGTGAGCGTGCCTATTATAGGCATCGACATTTTACCGTCGGGGCCTATTCTATAATTATCGGCGTACTCGGGGTTTTCATATACGAATACCTTTATCAGGTCGCCCGCGCCTATTATATATTCGCTTTTAACCGGATTTTGCATGAGAGCCGCCGCCGATTCCACGCCGAGCTGCTCTTCAACCCCGCTTCCGGCGCTTACGGCGCCGCTGGTCAGGAGGCTGAATAAAAAAAAGCCTGTTATCGATAAAGCCGGCATCATAAAAGAAAACCGGCCGGCAATATTCCAAAAATCTAATTTATAAGATTTGAATATTTTTTTAATCTCGTTCATAACTATCAACCTTTTTAATTAAATTCCTTTATCAGGTCGGTTTCGTCGTTTAATTTCAATACGAAATTTTTGCATATATTGATCATCGCCGAATTGGTAATCGGCTTTGAAACGTACTCGGCGGCGCCGAATTTCGTCGCCTTTACCTGGCACTTGATTTTAGAGAGCACTATTACGGGTATTTGAGAAATTTCGAACGTGCTTTTTATTTGCTGCAATATCTCGAATCCGTCCTGGGTTTTAAGGACCGGTTCTATGAAAATTATATCGGGATTACAGTTGATTATATCGATAACGGTGTTTTTGCCTGACGACAATACCGAAATGTTGAACGTGCAATTTAAAACCGGCTGGATTTCCGCGAAGATTTCTTTTATCTTATCGCAGGCCGTTTTTTCCTCGTCGAGCACCACTACGTTTATTATCACGCTTTCGCCGCTTTTTTTCTCGCTTATTCTTATCGCGCCTTCGGCGAAAGGATCGGCCGATAAAAGCTTGAGCATCTCTTCTGAAAAACTGGATATTTCATGTTCGGCTTCGGCCATGGATGAAAGATCGAAGCTGTCCGCTATATTTACGTTGAGCATGAGGGCCGCGCCCTCGCCTTCCCTGGAATTAAGCTCCAGGCTGGCGTTTATCTCTTCGAGGAATTTATGTATTATTATGAGGCCGCTTTTCGAATCGCTTTCGTTCAACTCGATAGAAAGCTTTCCGCCGGAAAAATAATTGTCTATGAGCCCCCGGTCGAAGCCGCCGCCGTGGTCTAAAAATTCGATCTGCAGCGCGCGTTTTTGCTCGTCTATAAGCGTGGTTATAACTATTTCGTCTTCGGCCCCGCTGAATTTAAGGCTGTTGTCCAGCAAATTAAGCAATATGCAATATAACTTATATTTATCGGCCTTCACTAAAATAGGATTTTTATAAAACCGCGTGGATATATTGACGCTTTTCTTTTTAAATTTGGAATAAAGCGAGCACAGCGCCGTGAACATAAGCTCGTTGAAATCGAATTCAGTTTCCATCACGAAACCCGGGTCGAATTCGGGTGAAAGATAAGACTGAAGATACGAAACCAGCTCGGCGTTGAACTTCAAAACCGAAAGCGCCGTGGAAGAATTTATCACGCATGAACGGCCCATGGCCAGCGGCGACATTTCGACGACATCCGATATCGCTTCGAGCGGTATCTTGGTCTCATGGAACACTATGGATTCGAGGATCCTTCTTCTGATTACCTCTTTTTTAGTTTCCGCACTTTCGCTCTCGAGCCTGGTTTTGATTTCGCCCAGCCTGGAAACGCTTTCATGTATGCGTTCAAAAATACCGCCGTTGTTATCTTTCATTGAATATCACACCCAGTACGTATAGATTGGAGCTTTTCGCGTAGCTTTCGAACGCAGCTATTTCTTCCCTGAAATCATCCGTGGAAGTGATTTTTTCAACGTCTATAACCAGCGCCACGTTTTTTACATAGCCGGTTATCGCCTGAAAATCGCTCGAAATGCTGAAAGCCGGACAATCGGCAATGACGAGGCCGAACCTTTCCGATACTTCTTTTATAAACTCGCCGAAAACCGGCGAAGACATGACTTTTTGAACGTTAGGCGGAAGCACGCCCGTGGATATGATTTTAAGCTCGTCCATGGCCGTGGCCGACAGCACTTCATCATAGGGAGTTTCGCCTATTATTATATCGGTCAGCCCGTTGCGGCTGGACACTTTATAATAGTCGCTGACCGGAAGGCCGGTGGTCTTGTAATTTACGTCTATAACCAGCGTCTGCTGGCCGCTCGAAGCCGATGAAACGCCTATATTGGCCGCAAGCAGGGTCTTTCCTTCGGAAGGGTTGAGGCTGGTTATCCCGACGGCGTTGCCGGTATTTTTATCCAGCTGGCTGGTGATATTGTTCCTTATTATGTTAACATGCCTCGACTGCTTTGAGTCTTTCTGATGATAATTAAAGCAGGCCGCCGAAAAAGAAGAATCCTCGAAATTAAAGGGCCCGCTTTTATTAATATGGCCGAGCACCCTGTATTTGAATTCATCGCTTACCACGCTTTTATAATTTGAAAGTTTCTGGTTTTCTTTTAAAAGCTGGACCCTCGACTCCACTTTAAAAGACATTAAGAATAAAACTAGCGCTATCAAAGCGGACGAAAGTTCGAAATACGCCACGTTAAGGCGCGCGGCTGCGGCGGTTTCTATTATGGAAGGCATGCTTCCCGAAAGGCCGGTCTGCGATATCCTGGTATCGTCAATCTGCTTATTGATGGCCGAAAGTATATTTTCTATCTTCGCAATCTCGACTTCATAAGATTTAACCTGCGCCTTTTTTTTAGGATACGATTTGATCTGGCCTTCGCACTGATCTATCAGGGCGGCATAGGCGTTCCTTTTAGTTTTAAGCAGTTCGAGCGCCTGCTCGTTTCTGCCCTGGGCCGGAGCCGATTTGCTCTGCTGAACCGTCATATCGGTGGTTTTATAGGTTATTTTATTGCGGAGTATCTCCAGCATGGCCGATTCGTTTTTAACCAGCGGATGAGCGTCGGTGTATTTTCTTTTCAGCACCGCAAGTTTTATCTCGCTGTCGCGTATCTTCTTTTTAATGTCGTAGTTTTCTTCGCTGTCTTCCATCTGCGACGAAGGCGCCGCCGAAACGCCGAACGCCGGCGATGAGGGTTTGGGCTTATAAGTGAGGTTTCTTTCGGCAAGTTTTTCCGCTATGCTTATTTCCGTGTTTATCTTCGAAAGCTCGCCGTTATACTGGGAATACTGAGCCGAAAGCATGGCGTAATCGTTTTCCAGATTTACTATATTCTCCGCGGCGCAGAATTTTTCATAACGGGCGTTGACCGAAGATAACATTTTTTCGGCTTCGAGCTGTTTCATATAAAGCATCTGAAGCGTTTTGCTAGTTATATCGTTAAGCTTCGACGAATAATCGGAAATATAGGCTTCGACTATCGCGTTGACTATCTTAACGGCGTAATCTTTAGAGCGGTCGAAATATTCGAGCTCGAAAATCATCGATTCGCCGTCGTATCTGTAGTAAAGATTTCGTTTAATTTTAGCGGCCATGCCGTCGTCGAGTTTCACTTCTTTTGTGCCGCTTAAATGCAGAACGCTTTTCATCGCCGATTTGATCACTTCGTGGCTCTGCATAACTTTAAATTCGGAACCGGCTATAATTTTCTTAAATCCGGCCGTTTCCTTTTCAGCCGGAAGCCCTATTAAAACCGAAGCTCTATACGATAGTTTATTTACGAAAATAACCGTAAATATTATAAAAGCAGCCAGCAGCGCTATCCTGATAATACTGGCGCGCGCCATCTTGTTTTTTAATTTCTTTAAAATCGAATTCATTACTTCATCCTTAAATTTTAATGACGCTTTTTAGATCGATATCGCAAAACCGTCATAATTTAGTAACGCGGTTATTAAAACTTAATATGACTCATCATTATTCATATCGGTATAAGGCAGGAAAAAATTACTTGATTTTAATCATTTGTTATGATATTATTTTATCCGAAATGTTAAGAAGTGTTTATAAGTCTTCCGGGAGTGAAATAAATGACAGATTCCGAAAACAATTCCAAAAACATGCCGCAGGACGGCGGCGCGGGCGATCAACTAAAAAAAGTCCAGCAGCAGCTTGTTCAGAAGGATAATTTAATAAGGCTATTACAGGCCCAGCTTAAAAAGCAGAAAGACTCTCCGGCCGATTCTTCTTCCGCTGACCATTCGGTTATTCTCGCCAACTTAGAAGACGAAATAAAAAAACTCTCCGGCGAATTAAAAGAAAAAGACTCGGAAATAAGCTCTTTCAAACGCGACAGAGAAGAACTCGGCGCTAAATATTCCGAACTGGAAAGCGAATTCAACGCCCTTAAAAAACAGTTCGAAATAGTCTCCGAAAAGCAGTCTGACGCTATCGGCGAAAGCGAATCAAAATTAACCGAAGAGCTTAACGATAAAATATCCTCTCTCAACGAATCTTTAAGAAAAAAAGAAGAAGAGATCCAGAAAATCAAATACAAACTCGAAAGCGAAATAGCGGCTTCGGCTAAACTTAAAGAAGCGCTTAACGAAAACGAGATAAAACTCAAGCAGTCCCAGCTCGAAACCGGTTCCCCCGACGCCGGATACGCCACCGCTTCTAAAATAATAGAAAAGCACATCAAAGGCGGCAAATATCTGCCTGAAGAATATACCAAAATGATCGATCTTTTAAGCGGCGTAAGCCACGAAATGGCAAAAACCATCGACGACAAAGAAAAAGAGATCGAAAAGCTCATATCCAAGCTTAAAAAACTCGAATCCAGCGATTCGCAGTACGGTTCGCTGGCCGAGCAAAACAAGCAGCTAGAAGAAAAAGTAAAATATTTAAAGACCATATCCGAAAGCCACGTTAACGAAAATTATTCGCAGTTCAAAGTTCTGGTAAATCACGTAATCCAGATACTCGACGAATTTTACGACGCGTTCAATCTTCTCAACAACAACGATATGGCCGGTTTTAAAACAAAAGCCACCGCGGTTTTTGAAATGCTGAAAAGCTCGCTCAAAACGGTGAGCGTATTCCCTATAGCCACTATAGGCGAAAAATTCAACCCGAAACTTCACGAAGTAATAGAATTCGTAAGGTCAAAAGAACACGAAGACGACACAATAGTGGACGAAGCATTAAAAGGCTACACTCTCAACGACGAACTGCTCAGATCGGCGCGCGTCAAGGTCATTAAAAACAGGTTCAAATGCTCCGCCTGCGGCAATATCTCGAGGGTGGGCTCGCAGTTCTGCGATTCGTGCGGCAATAAACTAGAAACGCTGAGCGTTCCATATAAAGATATCAAAAACACGAGCACCCTGTATTTTCAGACCGGAAAAATATTCGAAGAAAAGAATATGCTCGAAAAAGCCCGTGAATATTATCAGCAGGCAGTAACGCTCGAACCGCTGCAGTACCAGTACTTATATCATCTGGCCCGCGTTCTGGAAATGCTCGGCGATTACGAAAACTCGATAGCTTGCTTCAAAAAAGTTTCCGAAACCGACCCGCACTACGAAGAAGTATGCCATCACATTAAAAACATAGAAATCAAGATGAATATCATCAACGGAATTAAAAATATAGTCACTTATAAATAATTTACAGGTAAAGCTGCGGGAGTAGATCAGTGGTAGATTAGCAGCTTCCCAAGCTGCCTGTCGCGGGTTCAAATCCCGTCTCCCGCTTAATAAAAAAGCCCGCCTTAAGGCGGGCTTTTTTACTTTTTATTAATTTGGTTATTTCTCATATCGTATGGGTAAATTATTTAAATAAAGTTGAGAGTTCAGAGTGGAGAGCGGAGAACTAAAGGACTTTTTGAAATTTTATATATAAAGCTCGCAGGGCGAGCCCCAGCCTTCACTATTCACTATCCACTCTACACTATTCACTAATACACTTACCCACACAAAAATAAAAAAAGCAATAAATTTTAAAAATTATTATTTCCCCGGCGCCGCGGCTTTTACCTCGGGATAATCCAATACGTTCAATCCGCCAGCCGTCGCTATGAACACGGCGGTTTTTTCGCCCGCCACGGCGTTCACTTTATTAGAGGCGAGCCCTTCGGACATGGTGTAATTTTCCCACTTGCCGTCGCCGTTGAAATAAGACATGCCTTTGGTCGTAGCTATCCACAGCGCGTCTTCTTCGTCTATATAAATAGATTTGATCCAGTTGGATATGAGCGGCGAATTGCCCTTCACTTTTTTATATCCTATGCCCGAAGCCGTTTTGGCTGGCATTTCCGAATCCGCCGAAAAGACCGACCAGTTCGAAAAATTTTTGCATCTGTTGATTCCCATGTTGGTGCCTATATACATGACGCCGTTGGAATTAATGGCTATCGCGTAAATGCTGTTTCCGGACATTTCGGTGTTTCCGGGCTCTTCTATCAAATCGCCGCTCGGCGTGGGTTTCATGGACGTGCCGCTCTTTGTGGCGAAACTGCCCGGGCCGCTTATGACTATGGCGCCCTGGCGTGTCCCTGCATAAAGCGTAGCTTCCTTCGTGTCTTTTCCGAAGCTTATTACGTCGTCGTTAGGCAGGTTATCGCTTTTACGGGTGAATTTATTGAAATTCTTGCTGCCGTCGTAAAGGGCGAGCCCGTACTGCGTGCCGGCCCATACCATGCCGGTATTAGACTGGACAAGAGCGCTGGTTTTGCCTATATCGAAAAATCTCACCGAATTGAAGTTATAAGAGTAAACGCCAGATTCGGTTCCAAACCAGAGCTTGCCGCCGTCCTCCTGACATATCGCGTTGATCTTTTCAGCCTTGAGCTTGCTTTCCGCGTCTACTATCTGGACCACGTTCCTGGAATCGAACGAATAAAAATACACGCCTTCCATGGTGCCTATATAAAGGCCCCGCTGATTGCTCTGATTTTTTCCTATAAACAACGAAAGCACTTCATTAGCTTTCGCCGACTGGCCTAGATTTATCTTAGCCAATTCGCGTTTTTTTTGCGCGTTCTCTCCGCCGCCCGCCTGCGTCCCCGTTTTTTTAGTTCCGCCGCAGCCGGAAGCGCCTATTATAAATATCGTCCACATCAATATGACCGAAAAAACTATAAAACTTTTGTAGCCGCGATTGTTATGCAAAGGAAAACCTCCATTCATATGTTCGTTAGAAAAACAGTCTTTCGCCCGGGTTCACGCGCTTTATACGGCCGCTCATCTTATCGTAGTAGCCGCGCTGGCGGTCTTCAGGGAACGCCTTTATGCCTATTTCAAAATAATATTCCTTCTGGTGCGGATTTGCGCGCAGAGTCGCTTCCATGCAGTGAAGATCGCGCACCAGATAATAATTTACGTTACGCAGCGATTTGGTCGGTATGTCGTAAATTATATCGGTGTTTACCGTCCAGAACGGCGACGCCACGAACTGAAGCGTCGAGTTCAAAGTCTGGTACTTTCTGGTTATTCTATCATAACTCGTAGAAGTTTGCCAGTTAATTTTTTGGCCCGCCTGATAGTCGTATTTAAGGTACATGTTAGTTAAATTCATGCTGCCGGAGAATAAATTAGAGAACATGGTATCGTGGTAGTCGTATGACGCCCTTAAATAAAAACGGTGGTACATGAATTTATCCAGCTTATAAGTCAGCGTTAAATCGTTGGACACTCCCTGGAACTGATTCAAGTCGTAGTCGTAATAAAACTGCATCAGGTTGGAACGGATTTCGGTTCCGCGCTCCATTACCATATCGCCGTTATAGGCCAGGGTAGAATAAATTTTATTTTGAGTGTTTATTTTATTCGACTGGAACGGATAAAAACCATAAGACCTTGTATTGTTATAGCGCATATTGGCGTTTAAATTCTTGCCGAAATTCTGCGTAAGACTGGCTCCGCCGTCGAGTATGTTTTCGCGCTCGTTTTCACGGTCGGCGCGCAGGCGGTAAGAAGAATCCACGGTAAGATTGGTCTGTGAAGACAATTGGAAACGCTCGGTATCCACGCGCCACTGAGTGTCGAAAATATTGCGGCTGGTGGAAGTACCGGCTATGGTTTCCTCGCGGGTGCCCAGTATGCTTCGGGTGGATATGAATAAAGGCGTTTTTACTATCTTTTCGCGGCGGGTATTGACGTTTATTTCAGGCGTGTAGTCGAGCGAAGATATATACTGGTTGGGCCTGTCGCTTAAATCTTTCCTCTTTTTATAGCGGACGAGAAAATCATATCCCTGCTCGTTATAAGAAAGGTTATACTGCGAGTTCATTTCTTTATTCTGCGTATAATCGCCTATTACGTCCGAAAAATAATCTATATTATAATTCAGGTTGGCGTTATTTCTTATCTGATACTGGCCTGCCAGCGAATTGCGGTTGATAGTTTCATTTCTCAGGCTGTCATAAGAATAATCGGTATAGAAATTGCCGCTTATCTTATCGCGTATTCTATAATTATGCCTTAAAGTATGGAAATACCCTTTTTTGCTCTGGTTTTCCATATTGAGCGTCCCAAGGTGATTTTCGTTGAATTCATAGTCCCAGGCGAGCGTCTGGTAAAATCCTTTCGGTTTGGTATAGCCGAGCTTGGTA
>MWBZ01000088.1 GCA_002069765.1 bacterium ADurb.Bin243 | reverse complement strand
ATCGCCGGCATAATAGAAAAAAAGAAAGCAAAAAAATAGGGCCGGCTGCTTATAAATTTCACAAAAATCCGTTAAATTATTTAAAAAGAAGCATGCAAAAAACAGGGGATAATGCGAGTCATTATCCCCTGTTTTAATTATATTTTAAGCGATAGAAGCCTTTTTCAGGCTCGAAAAGCGGGTTAGGCTTACGCGCCGGCTTCTTTAGCTTTTTCGAATTCGGTTATAAGCTGCTGAGCGATATTGCCCGGGGCCTCTTCATAGTGGTCGAAAGCCATTTTGAAAGAGCCGCGGCCCTGAGTGAGCGACCTTAAATTCGTAACGTAGCTCAAAAGTTCGGCCAGCGGAACATGCGCTTTGATTATCTGGTATTTGCCTTTGCCTTCCATGCCCATGATCCTGCCGCGGCGGGAGTTTAAATCGCCCATGATATCGCCCATGTAGCTTTCGGGAACGATAACTTCTATGGAATAAATAGGCTCGAGCAGGTAAGGATCGGCTTCGGCGAAAGCGTTTTTAAAGCCGAGCGAACCGGCGACTTCGAACGCCTGGGCGGAAGAGTCTACTTCGTGGTAGGAACCGTCGTAAATGGTAACCGCTACGTCGATAACGGGATAGCCGGCGATAACGCCTTCGGCCATTTTACCCGTGACGCCTTTTTCAACGGGTCCGATAAACTGTTTGGGAACGACGCCGCCGACGATTTTGTCTATAAATTCAAAACCTTTGCCTACGTTAGGTTTCAATTCGAGGTGGCAATCGCCGAACTGGCCGCGGCCGCCGGATTGGCGTTTGAACTTACCCTGGGCCTTAGCGGTTCTTCTGATAGTTTCGCGGTAAGGAATGCGCGGGGTCTGGACTTCGCAGCCGACATTGTATTTGCGTTTGATTTTTTCGAGCATCATTTCGGTGTGGATTTCGCCCATGCCCGAAATGATCGTCTGGCTGAATTCGGCCGAGGTATGAACTTTGAATGTGGGATCTTCTTCTGCGAGTTTCGATAACGCGGTGGACAGCTTCTGCTGGTCGTCTTTGGTTTTAGGAAGAATGGCCACGCTGTAAAGCGGTTCGGGGAACTCGATGCGTGAAAATTCGACTTTGCTGGAAGCGTCGGAGAGCGTATCGCTGGTTTTCGTAGCTTTAAGTTTGACTATAACGCCGATATCGCCTGCGTGCAGTTCCGCTACGTCTTCGCGGTTCTTGCCGCGCAGCGAGTAAAGCGTGCCGATTCTTTCGGTCTGGTTAGAACGCGAATTAACCAGGTCTATGCCGGGGGTAAGAACGCCCGACATTACTTTAAAGAAGTTGAGGTCGCCGAGGCCGGCTTCGCCGAACGACTTGAATATGTAAATCGCGAGGGGCTCGCTGTCTTTGAACGAGCGCATTTCTTTAGCGTCTGTTTTGAGGTTGACGCATTCCTGAGCGGGGCGCTGAGCCGGGTTGGGCATGAATTCTATAATGAAATCGAGAAGGGGCTGAATGCCGAGATTCAAGGTGGCGCATCCGGTAAGTATCGGGAAAATTATGCCTTCGCGGATACCGGTTAAAAGGGCTTTTTGAACTTCGGTATCGCTTATCGCTTCGCCTTCGAGATATTTCATGGCGAGTTCTTCGTCAGCTTCTGCAGCGGCTTCTATCATTTTTTCACGGTATTTTTTAGCGAGGTCGTTATATTCGGCCGGTATGGCTTCTTCTTTCATGGTCTTTCCGTCGGCCGCGAAGCTGAACGCTTTCATCTTTATTATATCGATAACGCCTTTAAAGCCGGAAGCTTTTCCCATCGGGACGGTAACTGCGAGTATTTTATTTGAAAGTTTAGACGATATGTCGTCGAAAACTCTATCGAAATCTGAATTTTCTTTGTCTATTTTATTGACGAAGAATATGCGGGGCAGTTTGGCATTATCCGCGTAATCGAAAGCTTTTTCGGTGCCGACTTCGACGCCGGAATCAGCCGACACGGTAAGAACCGCGAAATCGGCCGCTTTTAAAGCTTTAAGCGTTTCGCCCATATATTCGTCGTAACCGGGAGTGTCCAGAACGTTGAATTTGTGGTCTTTATATTCGAAAGGCGCGATAGCCGTAGAAATTGAAGTTTTTCTCTTGATTTCTTCCGGATCGAAATCGCAGGTGAGCGTTCCGGCGTCGGATTTTCCGAGTCTGTCGATGCTGGAAGTAGTATAGAGCATGGCATCGGCGAGGCAGGTTTTGCCGGAGCCGGAGTGGCCGAGAGTACACAGGTTTCTAACTTTTTCGGTTTTAAATACCTTCATTGTTTTCCCCCTTAATTTTTCGTGATTTATTATAAAGTCACTTAATAGCTTATGTAATATTAAAAATCGATATTGAATTATACCATAAGTCTTTTAATATTTCAATATAAATTTAGCGCATTATTAGAACGCTAAGGTTTTAGGACCGCCGGCCGCAATTTCAATGATGCCGTAAACATTGATTTTATAAAAAAAACTTAAAGTTTAATAATTCAAGGCCGATATTTATTTCACAGCCCAAAAATAAATAAAGAGGTGAACATTCAATGTTATTACCAGCAGCAAATTCAAAGCACATTTTCAATGTTACGGGGACCAACGAACTTCGCGATAGGCTCAAAATGTGGATCAGGCAAAACTATTCGGATATTTTAGGACCCGAAGTCAATATGCTCGACCTTCCTAACGGTTTCGATCTTATTGAAAACAAGCTCCACAGGCTTATGAGCGATAAAGGCATGAAAACGCCCGCATTATCGAACGGCGAAACCATGGCCGCTTAATTCCCTCATTGAAAATAATCCTGAACCGATACAGTTAAAAAAACCGCCCGGCCGGCGGTTTTTTTATTTTAAGGCAATTATTTTATTGACTTATTCCGCGGTTTATAATAAAATATATTTCCTTAAATATGTTTAATATCGCTTTAATCCAACCACAAAGTTTCGAACTCGACAACGGCCTGCAGCTGACGCTCGCCGGCGATTTTAGCCGCTCGCGGCCTTACTGCGCCATAGTTTTTCTGGCCAAATGCGGCCTCTATACAGAAACCGACGAAAACAACGGAATAACCCACGCGCTGGAGCATATACTTTTCAAAGGCAGCCGGAAATATTCGAATTACGATATAACCTCCATAATAAACAGCCGGGGCGGCTCTATCGACGCATTCACGACTTCCGACTCGCTCGGAATTGAAATCATCATACCTCCCCGCCATCTTGGAGACGCGCTTGAAGTCCTCTCGCAGCTCGCTTTAAAACCGGCTTTTCCGGAAAACGAAATCGAGCTGGAAAAAAAAGTCATCATTGAAGAAATGCGCTTCTACAGGGACGATCCGGAAGACCTCGTGATGCTGAAACTGGAAAAAGCCTGTTACAAAGACTCTTGTTATTCCCGCGAGATACTCGGCACCAAAAAAAGCGTAAGCGGGCTTACAAAAAAGCATCTGACGGATTATCACCGCGATTATTTCACGCCTTCTAACTGCACGCTCACTATAGCGGGAAGTTTCGACGCTCAAACCGCCTTCAGCTGCGTAGAACGGAACTTCGGCCATGACGCGTGGCCGGCCGCTTCATCGCCGGCCAAAAATACCGACTATATGCTGGCTCAAAACTCCGATGAGAGTTTTTTTATACGGCGGCGAGGCAAATTCACTCAAAATTACTACGCCATAGGTTTCACGACTCCTTCGTCTCTTGAAAACAAGCATATTTATTCGATGTTTCTTCCATATGTTTTTTCGTCGCTGAAATCTTCCCCTCTGCTTTATTCTCTCAAAGACGAGCATAACGCGGTAAACGGCATGACGACCGATCTGGTCTTCAAATACGGCATGTGGATGATAACCGTCCTGGCGTCTTATTCGCCGGCGAGAAGCGGCGCCGTAAAAAGCGCTATCGGCAATTTCATCGCGAACGCATCCAGGTTCGTCAGCGAAAATTATTTCGAGTCGATCAAAAAATGTTTTTTGCTCGATTATATGCAGGAAATAGAAAATCCGCGCACTTACTGCGGCGAGCTTTCCACGTTCAACCACATACTCGGCGCCGGCTCTTATAACTATGTCGTTAAAACATTGCTGGAGCTCGAGTACGAAAACTTCATAGAATACCTTCGCGCGCACGTAGAAACTTCTCATTATAAACGCGTGGAGCTGGTCTCGGCGCCCGCTAAAAAACGCGAAATAAAAGCCCGGCCGGTGACGCCTCTTATCGAAAGAATAAACGATTTCAATTTTTCGCATACGCCGGCGGCCGGCGACTGCGAAAGGCGGTTTATTCTTAAAAAGCGGCCTAGAAATTCACGTCAGGCGCCTGAAATAATTAAGATCGACGAACGCTCGACCATCTGCTCCATAGCCGACCCCGAAGCGGATTACTCTACGCTTTCGCTGTTTATAAAAGGAGGGGTTTCTTCTTCGTTCAAACCGGGCGACGCCAATATGCTCGCCGAACTTTTCGGCCGGAAAACAGCGGGCTCTTCCATGTACGATAATTACATGCTTTCCGACTCCCGCGGCATATACTTCGACTGCAACTCTTTTTTAGACTATTTTAAATTCGAGGCGGTGACGGCCGGCGAATGGTCGGCCGAAAAAGTCGCTTATCTGGACTCTCTCTTCGAAGGTTTTCATTTCAACGGCTCGATGCTCAAAAAAGCTGCCGCTTCGGTGAAAAACATGATAAAAGCCATACGCGACGACGTTTTCGAACTTTCGTTCTGGGGATTTCTGACAAGCCTATTTGAACGCACCGCTTACGGCAAGGCCGTGTTCGCCAACGCAAAAGCGTTAAAAAATATAGGCGGGGACGACATTTTAAAGTATTACTCGCAAGTCCGCAGCAGCCCGTTCATAAGTTTCGCGGTCTCTTCGCCTTCGGGCGGAGCCGGATTGATAAGCGGCGGCTTTAAAAGCCTTATAAAACGGGCGGCGCCGCAAAACGCGCGGGCCGAATTTCCCGGCGGCTTTGAAGCGCCCGTTTTCGAGCGCGAAATTAAGTCCAGCCAGGCGCAATGCACTATCGTGGCCGGCTCCGCCGCGCCGTCCTTCACGAGCCCCGACGGAGCCGCTTTTTCAGCGGCAAATTACATACTCTCGGATTACGCAGGCAAAAGGCTCTGGAACATAAGGGAAAAACACGGACTCTGCTATAACATTTTTTCGGAATATATCCCGCTGGGCCTTGGCGGAGCGTTTTTCTGCTACGCCAACACTTCCGCGGAAAAGCTCGAACTGACGTCGGCGAAGATAGCCGAAGAACTCGAAAGGTTCGCCCAGGAAGGGCCTTCGGCTTCAGAACTTGCAGCCGCCAAAACCCAGCTTATAAAACGGTTTGAAAACTCGGTGTCGTTCTCTTCCGCGGCGTCCAGATTGCTCGGCCAATACGTATTTTACGAAAACAATGGCCGCGGCTATTTCGACTACACCGGCGCCGTAAAATCCCTGACCCCGAAAATCGTGGCCGAAGTTTTCCGAAAATACTGCCCTCCCGGCCGTCTTTCACGCCTTAAAATCCTCGCCGGATGAAAAATTTAATCAGCGATTTATCGCGGTGAAAAAATTATGAAAGATATATATATATTGGCGCCTTTATTTATAGTCATATTATCCGCCGGACTGGGATTTTTCGTCTACGAACGCGATACGAAAAATCCACGCAACTACTTTTTTCTGGCGTTGATGTGCGTTTACATCCTCATCAATTTATTTGAAATAAAGGCCGTAATGGCTGGCGGCGCTTCCGGCGCGAAGCCTTATTTAATAGCCCTGGCTCTGCCTTTTTTATTCCTGCCTCCGGTGGTTTTCTGTTTCGCTAACGCCTATAACAACTTTTTGAAGGTAGAACCGGAATGGCTCTACTGGACAATAAACCTCCCGTTTTTCGTCCTTTTTCTTTCGCTGGCGAAGCTTATCGACCGTTCGGCCTTAAAAATCAGCGTCACCTCTTTCGACGGAGGTTTCATAGCTTCTTCCGGCCCGGCCCTTTCTCTTTTGGTCCCGCTTTACGCCGCGGCCGCGTTTTTTTCATTCTGGCCGTTCGTTAAAAGCTACCGCTTAAGGACGCTTGACGAAAGTTTTTACATGGAAATCAAGTCGGTTTTTTATTCGCTTTTCGTGCCTTTCGCTTCGGCGTTCTGCGCGATGGCGTATTTTAATTTTTTCCACGCGGCCGCCGGCGGGTCCGGCCTTGTTTACCCGCTGGGCGTATTTCCGGCCGCGGTGCTTTTATCCGACGTAATGCTCACGCTTTCGATCATAAGGCATAAGTCCTTCAACATCTCCATAATGTTCAACAACGCGCTTCTCTATTCTGCGCTGGCGCTGGTTATTTCCAGCGTTTACGTCATCATACAAAACTTTCTTGAAAATTTTTTCCAGAGCATATTCAAATCCAGCTCCGATATTTACGGCGCTATTTCAGCGCTGATAGTGGCTTTTCTATTCGAACCTCTCAACCGGAAATTAAACGATTTTATAACCGGCATTATAGATTTTTTCAAAGACATCAACCGCCCCATCGCGAGCGAAGCTCAAACGCCCCAACAGCGGTCGCATTTCGGCGCCGGCGATTTAAAGGCTCTTGAAGTGGCTTATATCGTTTTCGCCTTCTGTTTTATAACTATATTCGTGGCCGCAAAGCTGCTTCCCGGCATAGCGCCGAAAGTTTCTTATATGATATCGGCCATGTCGCTTTCCCTTTCCGCGCTTTACATACTTTATAAGATACTTCACCTGCCTTTCAACATGACGGCCTATACCGCGATTTCAGTATTCTTCATTTTCGTGCACATATTGTTCGTTTCTCTCACCGGCGGCGCCGGGTTTTACATAGAAGTCAGCGGCGCGCTGGTTTCGCTGATATGCCTGGTTTCGGCCGCGGGGCTGATCGGCCGCATCATCGCCGTGCGCATCGACGAAATAGGTTTTTTAATACCGCTCTGCCTTATAGCCGCTCTGGCGGATATCTGGTCGGTTTTTTTCGGCGTGACTTCCGAACTGGTGAGTAAAAAATCGGCCGCACTGAATTACCTGCTGATGCGCTATCCGACTCTGAGCGCGGGAGATCTGCGGCAGTATATAGGCATTTCCGACTTTCTTTTCGCCACCATACTCATGGGCGCGGCGATGAATTTCAAGCTCAACGTAAAAAAAACTTACGCCGGTTTCGCGGCGGCATTTTTTATCACATTTTTGACGGTAGTAATAACCCACCGCGGCATTCCGGCGATCCCGGCGATAAGCCTGGCTTTTATTATCATAAACGGGCCGCGCCTTAAAATAAAGCTCGAAGACATAAAAACCATGTTCATCGTCATCGGCGGCGCGGGCCTGGTTTTTTATCTGATTTCAATACTGCGGAGGATTATAGGCAATTGAGCGCGAACGAAGTTAAAACCAGAGAACCCGAATCAAAGCTTTACGGCACGATAGAGCGCATAACTTATTTCAACGAGGAGCGCAACTACTGCGTCGCGCGCGCCAAATGCGACGGCGAAAAGGAGCTTATAACGATAGTAGGCACTTTCGCCTCCATCAACGTGGGCGAGTTCGTAGAAATGAGCGGAACGTGGCAGAGCCATAAAGAATACGGCAGGCAGTTCAAAGTTTCCGAATACGTGGTAAAGCTGCCGAACACCATAACCGGCATAAAAAAATACCTGGGGTCGGGCCTGATAAGGGGCATAGGGCCCAAGATGGCCGAGCGCATCACCAACCATTTCAAAGCGGCCACCATCGAAGTGATCGAAAAAACGCCGCGCGCCCTGCTGGAAATCGACGGAATAGGCGAATGGCGGCTGGAGCAGATCGCGGAGTCGTGGAAAACACAGTCGGCGATCCGCGGGATAATGATATTCCTTCAAAAATACAATATCTCCACCTCCATAGCGACGAAAATATACAGGCACTACGGCGAAAATTCCATATCGGCCCTCACGGAAAACCCTTACAGGCTCGCCGACGACATATACGGGATAGGGTTCAAAAGCGCCGACAGGATAGCGCTTTCAATGAACATAGCCGAAGATTCCGAGGTGCGCGCGCGCGCCTGCGTGTCGTACTGCCTGGGTCAGCAGGTTCTGGAAGGCCATATTTTCACTTTCAAAACGAAGCTTTTCGAGGAGCTCAAGCAATTCATAGATATCCAGCCTCACCGATTTGAAGGCGTGATCGAAAAAATGGCCGCGGCCGAAGATATCGTAGTCGAAAACGGCGATCAGATCTACCTTAACTCGCTTTACATCTCCGAAAGCCGCGCGGCTAAAAATCTGGTTAAAATATTCAAAACGCCTTTCAAAAAACTTATCTTCGAAGTGGACGCCATAATTGCGCGCATCGAATCCACTTCCAAGATCAAGTATTCGCCGCTGCAGCTCGAAGCCATAAACACCGCTCTCATCTCGAAGGCCATGGTGCTCACGGGCGGGCCGGGAACCGGCAAAACCACTACGATCAGGGGGATAATAAGGGCATTTAAAATGCTCGGCCTCAAAGTCCTGCAGTGCGCTCCCACGGGCCGCGCGGCAAAAAAAATGGAGGAATCGACCGGGGAAACGTCCAAAACCATACACAGGCTGCTGGAATTCTCGCCCGGCGGAAAGGGTTTTTTAAAAGGCCCTAACGAGCCGCTTGACTGCGACGTGCTTATATGCGACGAAGTTTCCATGATAGACATCGTGCTCATGCACCATCTTCTCAAGGCTGTTCCGCCTCACGCTAAAATAGTGCTTATAGGCGATATCAATCAGCTGCCGTCGGTCGGTCCGGGAAGCGTTCTCAAAGACGTCATAGGCTCAAAGGTCATTCCGACCATATCGCTCGACCGGATTTTCCGCCAGGACGAAAAAAGCCTTATCATAACCAACGCCCACAGGATAAATAACGGCGAGATGCCTTATTTTCCCGATAAATCCGCTGGCGAGCTCGCCGATTTTTACTTCATAGAAAAAGAAGACCAGGCCTCGACCGCCGCCGCTATAATAAAAATGGTCACTGAACGCATTCCCGACAAGTTCGGCCTTAAGCCCATAGATGACGTGCAGGTCCTCTGCCCCATGTACCGCGGCGAATGCGGAGTGACTTCGCTTAACGGCGTCCTGCAGGGGGCGCTCAATCCGTCCAAACTCGAGCTGTTTCACAAAACGCGCATTTTCAAGCTGGGCGACAAGGTAATACAGAACGAAAACGATTACAAGAAAAATGTTTTCAACGGCGACATAGGAAAGATATCCGACGTGCGCACCCAGGACCGCTCGCTTGTAATAGATTTTCCGCAGGGCCAGATAGAATACGAATATAACGATCTCGACAGCCTGGAGCTCGCTTACGCCATAACCATCCACAAGTCGCAGGGTTCCGAATACCCGGCGGTGGTGATACCGGTGCTCACGTCGCACTTTATAATGCTGCAGAGGAACCTGCTTTATACCGCCGTCACCCGGGCCAAGATGCTCGTTATTTTAATAGGGACTAAAAAGGCCGTCCACATAGCTTTAAGCAATAATAAAGTGCTCGAGCGCAACTCCAATTTATTAAAAAGAATATGCGCGGAGGTAAATTAAGTGCTTCTGAGTTTCAATAAAGTCAGTTTTTCTTTCGCTTCGCAGCAAATATTAAAGTCGGCGTCGTTCATCATAAGGGACAACTCCAAAGCCGCCCTGATCGGGCGCAACGGCTCCGGAAAAACCACGATCATAAACCTTATCAAAGGCGCGCTCACGCCGGAAGAAGGCGAAATCGTCAAAAAGCGCGACATAAAACTTGGGTATGTGGATCAGCACATAGAAGAGCGTTTCGAGTCACTCGAGCTGCTCGATTATATAAAGCTCGATTTCGCCCATCTATACGATCAGGAAAAACGCATAAAAGAGCTGGAACACGAAATCTCGAGAATGAAAGACGGGTTCGAAAACAGCGCGTCCTACAACTCCATGATGGAAGAATATTCTCTGTTAATAGACCGCTACGAGCGCGAAGGCGGCTATACTCTGAATTCGCGCATCAATTCGGTCTTAAACGGCCTGGGGTTCTCGCCCGACGAATACTCGAAACCGCTGGCCAAATTTTCCGGCGGCATGAAAACCCGCGCCCAGCTGTGCAAACTTTTATTAAAAGAATTCGACCTTATAATACTGGACGAGCCGACCAACTACCTCGACACCGATTCTCTGGAATTTCTCGAAGCCAACCTTAAAAACTCCAGGACGGCCGCCCTCATCATATCCCATGACAGGTATTTTTTAGACAGCGTGGTGGACAGGGTTTTATATCTTTACAATAAGCAGATCGAAGAATTTCCCGGCAATTATTCCGATTTTTCAGAGATATTCGAAGTGCGCCAGAACGAGCGCATCGACGAATACGATCGGCAGCAGGACTTTATAAAGAAAACCGAAGAGTTTTACCTCAAATACAAGGCCGGCATAAAATCAAAAATGGCTCGCGGCAGAAAGAAATTCATAGACAGGCTCGAAAGGCTCAACGACCCTCGAATTTACTCCCGAAACGTCAAGCTGGATTTTTCATCCAATGTGGCCATGGAATCGGGGCGCGTCATAATAAGCGCATCGGGGCTAAAAAAAGCTTTCGGCGAAAAGCTTTTATTCGAAAACGCGGGCTTCGAAATAGAGCGCGGCTCCATAACCGGCATCATCGGCGGAAACGGTGCGGGAAAAACCACCCTGCTGAAGATGATCCTGGGGCAGGACGAATCGTTCGAAGGAGAGATAAAAAAAGGGCATAACGTCTTTTATGGTTATCAGGACCAGCTTTTAACGGGATTGAACCCTAAAAACCGCGTCATAGACGAAATCTGGGACATCAAAAGGCTCATGACCGAAGGCGAGCTTCGAAAATACCTGGCAAAATTTCTTTTCATGGGCGACGACGTTTTTAAAAGCGTCGGCTCGCTTTCCGGCGGAGAGAAAAGCCGGCTTATAATGGCAAAAATAATAATGGGCGGCGCTAACACTCTGGTCCTGGACGAACCGACGAACCATCTCGACATAGAATCGAAGGAGGTGCTCGAGCAGGCGCTCGTCAATTTCGACGGCACTATAATTTTCGTTTCGCACGACCGTTATTTTATAGACAAGGTCGCAAGCGGCCTCATAGTTATCAGCGATAAGAAAATAAAATGCTATAACGGCAATTATTCATATTACAGGGAGAAATCAGGCGAGCGATACTCCGCCGGCGGCTCCAATGAAACCGTCCGCCAGGCCGCAACCGGAAAAAGCGATAAGAAAGAGGCGCCCGCCGGCCCGTCCGAAAAAGCCGATCAGCCTGCTTCGCCAACCCGCGAATATTCCGCCGCGCAGGACCGCCAGCCGCTTTCGAAGAACGCCGAAAGGCTGCTAAAATCGGAAATCGAAAAAACCGAAGCCCTGATAGCGGAAAACGAAAATAAAATAACGGAAATCGAACGCATATTCGCCGCAAACGCCCTGAACGGAAAGCCGCTTTCTTACGCTGATCTGGAAAGGCTCAACGGCGAATATGCCGCGTGCAAAAAAGCCACCGACGAACTATATGAAAAATGGCAGCAGGCATGCTTAAAGCTGGGAGGCTGACGCCCGCGAGCCAAACCGGCATACGATTTTATTTTTCGAGCGCGCCGCCTAAATCTCAGCCTTTAAATTTATTGACTTTACGCCTTAAATTTGATAAAATAAGTGAGCATTTTTTATTAAATATTATAATAGAAGGTTTATGGCGTACGTAAATAAAGAAAACCAAACCGCTCCCCTAAAAGAAATCGGCATTTATGCAATTTTTTATTTTTTATTTCTGGCGGCCTTTTTTGCTATGCCGGCCGGCGCTTTCGCTTTAAATCTCGATTTCGCTTCATGGCAGATCCTCAAATCGCCTCATTTTAATGTATATTACCATAACGGCAACGACGATTTTGCCCGCGCGGCGGCCTCCATAGCCGAAAGCGCCGCAGTCGAAATCTCTAAAACGTTAAACCTTAAAAACATTCCGTCTCAAATCCCGCTTATCCTGTACGACGCGGGCGACGCGCCGTTCGGATTCACCAACGTCCTTCAAAATAAGATATGGGTAAGCATCGCGCTGCCGGAACCCGTGGAGCTTTCCAATAAAACATGGATAGAATCTATAATCCGGCACGAACTGACGCATTACCTTATGGGCGCGAAGCTCGATAAATTTGTAAAGCTAGGCACGGGCCGTCTCATAGGATGGGGCGTCACGCCGATGTGGTTCATCGAGGGCGTCGCGCAGCGCGAAGAATCCGAATGGAACGCGGTAAAAGACTCAGCGGTACGAACGGCGATACTTTCAAATAAATTTTTGAACCTGTCCGATCTTCAGATATTTTATTTTTTCAATTATCAGGGCCGCCGCCTGGGCTATCACATCGGCAATTCCATGGTCAATTACATGGTCGAAAGATTCGGCCCGCGCGTAATTTCCGATATCCTCGAAAACCTTTCATACTTCAAATTGAATTCATTCAACTATTCTTTTAAAAAAGTCACTAAAATGACGCTCAACGAATTTTTCAGGCAATGGCACGAACACAGCCTTTCGGTATACTCAAAACAGGTCGAGTCGAAAAAATCCATAAAAGAATACAGCGCGCCCCTTAATTTTTATAACGGGCTCAATCTTTCGCCGGCATTCGACTGCAAAGGCAAAAACCTTTTCCTGCTTTCCAACAAAGGCCGCGACGCACGCAGACTATCGCTTTACTCTATAGACGTGAAAAAATCCGCGCCGTCTAAACTTATAGACAATCTCGAAGACGATTATTTTCTGCATAACAATTCCGATTTTATATTGTTTTGCCGCAAGTCGCGCAATAAATACGACAACCTGGTTTCCGATATTTTCAAATACGACTTTAAAACAGGCGAAGTAAAAAGAATAACCCGCTGGCTCCAGGCCGCCAATCCTGTTTACGACTACGAAGACGGCCTGATATTCTGCGTCCGTCAGGAATCCGGAGCCACCAACCTATGCAAAGTGGATTTCGACGGCAATGTCCGCCAGAAGATAACCGATCTCGGCTATAATTGCGCCATTTACGATATCCAGATACCCGAAGTTCCGTCCGGCCAGAACAGGCCTCACGAAAAAATAATGTTTCTAAATTATTTCAAGGACGGCCGTTTCAGCGTCGCATACCTTAACTACGATAAAAAATCGCCGCAGTACGCAAAAATCATTCCATTGACTTTCTTCGACGGAATAGTTATCAAGCCCCGCGTATTCCTTCAAAAAGACGGCTCTTACAGGCAGTTTTTCATCAAAGACCGCGCGGGCATTTTCAATGTATATTCAATAAATCTTATACATTCGAAAGACGGCTTTAAAATTTCAGGCTGCGAGCAGGTTACCGATTTCAAAGAATCCGTCCTCGATTTCGATTATTGCCCGCAGTACGGACGCTTCGCGATAATCACGCAAAACGTTTACGGTTCGGATATAACTTTGCTGGATTCCGGTAAAAAGTATTACGACGGAGAAAATTCAAGCCCCGCCAAAACCGTTCAGGCAAACCTGCCGCTCCGCCGTCTTCCGCCGCCGCGGCTTCCGGCGAAAGCAAGGAGTATAAAATCAGCCCGTACAAAAACGATTTCAAGCTCGATTATCTTATACCCATGGCCGGCTCCCAATCTTCGAAGTCGCTCTTCGGCGTCCAGGGCCGCTTCGCGGACGCCATTAACCGCCACGTCATGGATTATCAACTGCTGGGCGGATCGTCCAGGTACAGAAACCTGAACGCCGCATACACATACAGAGGACTGAAGCCCACCGTCGGCATTGCGGTTTACGACATAGTGCGCGACCTCAGGCCCGGAGTGCTGGAAAACCTCAAAGGCGCAGATTTGTTCCTTAATTATAAAGTCTTCGACACCGCGGTAACGCTGGATATTTTCGACCGCGATATTTCGGCTAATTCGATTTCTCCGCGGCTCTACTATACAAGGCCGCAGCTTTTCAACGGAGAAAACAAGGACCGCGGCTACTTTATAAAGCTGCTCAATTACAGCGCGGAAAACACGGTCGACGCCGACATTCATCCGCTGAACGCACACAGCATTTCACTTTATCACCAGAACAGCACCGCGAAATTCAACTCGTTTTACAGGTACAAAACCAGCAAGCTCGATATTTCTAAATGGATGATGCTGGGAGCGCGCCATAAAAACACCGTAAAACTTAGGACAATGCTTGCGACCTCTTCCGGCGATTACGATTTTCAGATCGGCGGGCATAACGATCTTCGCGGCTATTCCACGCGGCCGCTTATCGGAAAAAAAGCCCAGCTTTACTCCGCCGAATATTCCCACCGCCCCATCGACCGCCCTTTGCAGCTCAAGATATTATCTATAAATAAAGTGTATCCCGCGATTTTTTACGACACCGCCACGGCTTACGACAATTACGGCAGCGTAAAATGGTACAAATCGGCGGGCGTAGAATTAAAAACCAGGCTGCTTATATTCAGGAAAACCCCGCTCACCGGAAAAATAGGTGTGGCATATAGAATCGGCGACGGCCGTGAAAAAGAATTTTACAGCGCGTTCGATTTAAAATTTTAATAATAACTAAAAAGAAGGGAAACAGAAATGCAAAAACAAAAAGTATCGGGTATCAATTTTATCGCGGCGGCTTTAGCCGTAATTTTAACGCTGTCCTTCACGGCGGCGGCATGCTTTGCTCAGGCTACGGCCGAAGTCGAAACTGGTATTTCACAAAAATGCGTTAAATGCGACGCGCAGGGCCTCGTGGTCTGCGGCAACTGCAAGGGCCAGGGCATGGCTAAAAGCAACACGTCGCTCTATCGCGACGATGAAAAGCACTGCATCAAATGCAAAGGCAAAGGCAAACGCCTTTGCAACAACTGCGCGGGCGAAACCAAATTTTATACTTACCCCGCCGCCGATCCTAAAAACTGCGGCTATCTGCACACTATCTTCAAAGTGGAGTCTAAAAAAAATAAGCCGGCCCCGTCGAAAGTGACTTTAATAGTAGACGGCGTCGAAATCGCGCAAAAAACGGCCGAAGGCCGCGAACGCATATTCGATTTCGGTAAAATCCCTCTCAGCCCCGGCGCTAAGCACCGCATGGAATTGGCCGTTTACATAAAAAAAGGCATCGCCGGCTATCATTACGGCAGGATATATATCCACAACGTCAAAATAGTCTCCGGCAAAGTCACTTTGTGCGAAGGCGGCCGCAAAAGCCTCAAGTTAAGCGACGACACGCGCGTCGAAGACTGGGAAGACGAATTCAGAGGCCTTTATGTAAATACCGATGAAACCGGCAGCTTCAAAATAATAGAAAATATAAATTAAAACTTTATATCTTCGCCGAGCGCTTCGAGTTTTGCAAGGTGGCCTTTTTCTTCGTCGATTATCTGCTGGACGGTTTCAGCGCCGAAGCCTTCGAACTGTTTTTTAACGTCGGTATAAAATTCTATAGATATTTTTTCCAGTTCCATGGCGACCCTTACGGCTTCAGAAATATTTTTCGCGTCGAGGGCCGCCGTACTTTTTTTTACGGCTTCGGTCATGCGCGAAGCGATTCCTTCGAGATACTGCCCGTATTCGCCGGGATAATTGTATCGCGGCGTGTAATCCGCGACCGATTCCAGCAGCTTTCTAAAAACGCCGGCATGTTTTTCTTCTTCGGCAGCGAGAAAATTAAAAACATCGCGGGCCTTATGGGACGTTGAACTTTCATAAAGTTTCAGGTACATTTCCGTTCCGCCGCGCTCGATTCTAACCGCGGCTTCCACCACGTCGCTGACATCGTAAAAATTTTCTTTCATATTCGCACTCTCCATTAATAATTTTTTTTATTTTAGCACAATATTCTATATTTTTCAAGCCCGAAAAAAAACTGAAAAATTAATCGAAGTTATAAAATTATTCTTTACATATTCAAAATATATGTTAAAATAAATTCATTAAAAGATATGGAGGTAATTATGGGTTTTATAAGCGAATTTCGCGATTTCGCGGTCAAAGGCAACGTAATGGATATGGCGGTAGGCGTCATAATCGGCGGGGCTTTCGGAAAAATAGTGGCTTCCGTCGTAGCCGACGTGATAATGCCTCCTATCGGGCTTCTCACCGGCGGGGTAAATTTTACCGATATAAAAATAAGCCTCAAAGACGCGGTTATAGACCAGAGCGGAAAAATACTGGCCCAGCCGGTCACTATAAATATAGGCAATTTTTTGCAGACGATGGTGGATTTCACGATAGTGGCCTTCGCCATTTTTCTTCTTATAAAAGCTTTGAACGCTCTCAAGCGCCGCGTCGTAGCGGAAACTCCCGCGCCGCCAGCGGAGCCGCCCCGGCAGGAAGTGCTTTTATCCGAAATAAGGGATTTATTGAAGCAAAAATAAAAGTGGTTCTTTTTCATATCGTAAGTTAAGAGTTCAGAGTGGAGAGTTTAGAACTAAAGGACTTTTGGAAATTTCAATAAGGCGTTTTATTCTTTTATATATAGAGCTCGCAGGGCGAGCCCCAGCCTTAACTATTCACTATCCACTCTAC
>MWBZ01000087.1 GCA_002069765.1 bacterium ADurb.Bin243 | reverse complement strand
TGCACGCGGTCGTTTTTAGTGTCGCATACCCATATATAATTGGAGCGGTCGGCCGCTATTCCGAGAGGCGAGTTAAGGCGGCCGAGAGTTTTTCCTTCGCCGCCGAATGCCATAACGAAATTGGCGTCCCTGTCGAATTTTTGTATCCGGTTGTTGCCGCGCTCCGAAATAAAAATATTTTTATTGGTGACGGCCACGGAAACCGGTTCATTAAAAGTTGCGGCGCCGGAAACGCCGATATTATTGGGAGAGGTGTTTTTTTCATCCCAGGCGAAACTTCCGAATTCATATATGAAATGGCCGGCCGAATCGAATTTTTGTATTCTGTCGTTGCCGTGGTCGCACACGAAAACGTTTCCGTCGGCGTCGCAAGCTATTCCGGCCGGATTAGAAAGAAGGCCGCTTAGCCTTCCGGGCGAACCGAATTCGAGAGCGCGGCTATATTTTAAAGGATAGAATTCAAAAAGAATATTATATTTTTGGGCTTTTTTAATTTCATACGCATCGGAAACTTTTCCGTTTTCGTCTTTCTGGATTACGCCGTACCTTAAAAAAGCGTCCTTGAGGTTAATGGTTACGGAATCTGAATCGGCCCCGGCCGCAAGCCTGGTGTTAAAAAGTTCGTATAATTTGTGGTTATTATCCGCGGAACATATAAAAGCCGAAAGTATCGCCGGAGTTTCGAAATCGAAATAAAACTTAAAACCGGAATCTTTGAGCGGCTCTATTTTTTTTATGCCGCCGGCCGCGAACGCGGCGGCACACGTCGCCAGAACGATTGCGAAAGCTAATATTTTAAAATATATCAAGCGCGCAGGCAAGGCGGATAAAAGGGCGCGCGGGGTTTTAGCGCAAGATTTAAAAGGTTTAATAAACATAGTAAAGTTAAATACTTTCAATAAAATTTTTTACATTATATCAGATTTACCATCATAATTCAATAGCATTTAATCGCGATTTTATTTAAACCTGTCCACTTCGATTTTCAGGTTTTTTAATTTCTCGTAAAAATGCGCACGGTTAAGGCCGATCTGCTGTGAAGTCCTCAAAATATTGCCTTTATTGCGGCGCAGGGCGCGGGTTATATAATCTACTTCAAACTGCTCCAGCAGGATCTTCTGAGCTTCGTGATAAGAACGCGATTCGAGATCGCTCACCTTATAAACTCCGTCGAAGCATTCGCACTCCTTATCTGCGGGACCGTTTTCGGCCGAAGCTTTACGGCCGCAATACTGCCGTTGAGCGTTTTCAAGCACGCCTGCGGTATCTTTGAGGCCGCTGATCTGCACAAGCTCGCACGTATCGATAACTTCGCCATCGCATAAAACGAGTATCCTCTCGATGGTATTTTGAAGCTGCCTCACATTGCCGGGCCAGTTATAGCCGCATAAAAGGGCCATCGAATTCTTCGTGAGCCCGGGTTCCTTTTTATTTATTTTTTTCGCGTAAAACGTCATGAAATGCTTTACCAGCATCATTATATCGCCGTTTCTCTCGCGCAGCGGGGGCATGATTATGTTTATAACGTTAAGCCTGTAATAAAGGTCTTCCCTGAAGCGCTTTTCGCCGATTTCTTTTTCGAGATCCTTGTTCGTAGCGGCAATAAGGCGCACATTGACTTTTATAGGCTGTCCGCCGCCGAGCCTTTCGACCGTCTGCTCCTGCACCGCCCTTAAGACTTTAGCCTGTATCTGCATCGGCATATCGCCTATTTCATCCAGAAAGAGCGTTCCGCCGTCGGCCTGTTCGAATTTGCCCTTCTGTTCGCTGTGTGCGCCGGTGTAAGCGCCTTTTTCATGCCCGAAAAGTTCGTTTTCAAGGAGATCCGCCGGAATCGCCGCGCAATTTATGGTCACGAAATTCCTGTGCTTTCTTCCGCTGTTAAAATGAATGGCTTTCGCCACGAGTTCCTTGCCGGTCCCCGATTCGCCCGTAATAAGAACCGTAGCGTCGGTAAGCGCTACTTTGCTTATTTTATCGAATACCACGTTCATTTTTTCAGAGTTGCCTATGATGTTTTCAAATTTATATTCGCAGCTGAGCTGGTTTTTAAGAAAAATATTCTCGCGTTCCAGGTTGATTCGCTCGAAAGCCTGCTTAACCGTGATTTTTATTTTTTCGTTTTCATACGGTTTGGCTATATAATCATAAGCGCCTTCTTTCATAGCGGCGACGGCATTTTCCGTATTGCCGTGAGCGGTCAGCATGATAACGTATGTCTCGGGCCTCTGCTGTTTTATAGTTTTTAAAACCTGCATGCCGTCTATTCCGGGCATCAGAAAATCCGTTATGACGATGTCGTAGCAGCCCTGGTTCTGTTGAAATAATTTAAGCCCGGCGGCTCCGGACTCCGCCGTATCGCAAATATATTTCTGGCGGCCGAGAAGCGAGCTCAGCGAAAATAAAATGCTTGATTCGTCGTCGATTATAAGAATTTTTCCAAAATTTTTATCTGCCATTTCATATCCTCTCTGCGTATGGGCCTCGTTCTCAGGCTTATCTGCCGTCGTCGGCCATTGAATAATCGGTCTTAATAGGAAAAGCGATTTTGAAAGCGGTTCCGTTTCCGGGATGGCTTTCTACGGATACTTCGGCTTTCATTTCATCGAGAATCCTCTTGACGATGGAAAGGCCCAATCCCGTTCCGGAAGGCTTGTCGGTAAAAAAAGGCATGAATATGCGCGCGATTCCGTCCTGGCTTATTCCGCAGCCGTTGTCGATGATATCCACATTGCACGTCGTTTTAGTATCGTAGGTATTTATTATTATATTTTTATTTTTCTTATCAGGCTCGAAAGCCTGCATCGAATTTATTATAATGTTAAGAAACACCTGCGCTATTTCATCGGTCTCGCCGAATATGCTGAATCTGGAATTTAGGTTGGTGTGCGCTTCGATTCCGTTTTTTTTGAACTGCGGCTTTAAAAGCATTAAAATATCCTTCAGCACTTCGTTCGGATCGAAAAAAACCAGGTTCCTTTTTTTATGCGGCTTCGCGAGCGAAACGAACTCGTTAGTGACCTTATTGAGGCGGTCGACCTCCTTCAGGGCGATATCTATAGATTTGCAGCCTTCGAGGCTCAGCCCGGTCTCTTCGCGCAGAAGCTCTATGAGGCTCCTGATGGAAGTGAGCGGATTCTTTATTTCATGGGCTATTCCGGCCGACAGCTGCCCGATCGTGGCCAGTTTATCGAGATTACGCATACGGCGCTCGAATTCTTCCTTCTGCTCCAGGCGCTCTACCATTTCATTGAACACCGTAGAAAGATACGAAACTTCGTCGGGGCCTGTTACGGACATTTTGGCGTCATAGATCCCTTCTGAAAGTTTCTGGGCCGAAGATATTAAAAAATTCAAAGGCTTCAAAACGAATTGAGCCATAAAAACCGATATCAGCCCTCCGAAGAAAGTCAAAAGCGCGGTTATTACAAGGTTTTGCCACAACATCCAGTTGAGGGCTTTCTGCGCGGTATTGAGTGAAACTTCGAGCCATACCTGTCCGCCGACGCCGTTTTTAAATTTAAAAGGAACGAAAAGGTCGAAACTGTCGACGAGATTAAAATAATACTTTATTTGAAAAATATCCTCGCGCAAAATTATGCCGCTTTCGGTATCGCTTTTTAAGGTAATATCGCGCGTCCGGCTTTCGGGAAAAGCGACGAGCACCCTGGCGCTTCTTTCTTCGAAAAAGCCGCTGATGGCCCTTATGGCTATGGAATTGATGTCCGAATCCTTGAGGATTATCCTGCAAAGGTCGGCGACAGAGGCCGCGTCTTCGCTGGAAAGGTCCGAAGCTACGCGCGCGATGGTTTTAGCGGCCATACCGCTTTTTTGTACGACATTTTCTATTATGATTCCGCGTTCGCGGTTGATCGAAAAGATAACGACCAGCGACATCGTTATAAACGTCAGCAGGGTGACGAAAAAAATAAAGCGGAGCTTTAAACTTCTGTTGATATTAAGTCGTTTGCGGGCTTTTTTGAGCGTAACCGGCATGAAATTTATCATATAGTTTTTTTTCTTTTAAATAACTGTCGATAATGTATTTGGCTCGCGGTTCGGCGTCCACGGCGAAGCGGACTTCCGCGAATATTTTAAACGCGAGTTCCTCGTCTTTTTTGTTCTCCATTATAAGCATGGCCAGCTTGATTTTTATGGACGAATTGTAAGGATAAATATCGAGAGCTTCTTTGTAGTATTTTTCGGCGTTCGCATAATCGCCGTAATTATAGTAGACTTCCGCGATTTTATAACGGACGTCGGCGTAATTGGGAAACCTTGCCATGGCGATTTCAAGGTTTCTGACCTTCGCCCTGTGTACGAAAAAATTGAATATATATAAAAGCGCGTACAATACAAGGCAGGTGCCTATTACGATCGCCAGGATTTGAATGTGATCGAAGCCCGCGGCGGGCCTCAAATTAAAAATTTTATTAAAAAAATCCAAACCGGTTCTCCACGATATAATTTAATTCCGAAACAGTAAACAGTTAAACACGCGCGTAATAATTTTACCAGGCGTCATTTATAAAGCTAAATCCTGTTTAAATAATCTTTACGGTTTATATTTCTAAGCGTTTTAATCTTGTCGAAAATTGACCTGACAAGATATTCGTAATCGCTTTCTTTTATCTTTATAAAATTTACGGCGAACTCGCAGATTTTATTGTTGTCGAACATCGTGGAACCGGCCCTTATAACCCGGCCGTAAATATTCATCTGCCTGCCGAAGATCCTGTCGTCTATTTCTATGTAATCGTCTTTAGCGAAATCCTGAGACGAAATGATCAATACGCCTGAGCCGGAAAGGTTAAGCCCCATTCCGCCGTCGGTGGGAACGCGCTGAAAGTCGCCGCGCTTTAAAGTTTCGTCGCACAATTCGACGCCCGGAGTTTTTCTGATTATGCGCCAGAAATTGAGCGGCAGGAAAAGCTCGATCCTTAAATGCGATCGCCTCTGCTGTATTTCGCTGGGGACGAATTCGTTATAATTATAATAATCGACTCCGGTTCCCTTCTTTTTATTTCCCAGATGCTCGAATATATTAGATAATTTATCCCAGACATTAACCAAGGTTTATCACCCGCCATTAAATTTTATGCGCCGCTTCGCGAAACGCCGTTTAGTTGGTAAGGCTGGATATCGGCGCGGGAATCCGGCCGCCGCGCCTTATGAGCCGTTCGGCGCCGAAAGCGCCTATGGGCATAATCGGCGCCTCGCCGAGCAGCCCTCCGTAATTAACCGTATCGCCGACCGTCTTTCCGAAAGCCGGAATCAACCTGCACGCGGTAGTTTTAGAATTTATCATACCTATGGCCATTTCGTCCGCGATTATCGCCGCAAGCGTTTCCACTTTGACGTCGCCGGGAATCGCGACCATATCCAGGCCGACCGAACACACGGAGGTCATTCCGAGCAGGCGTTCGAGCGTGAGGGCATTTTTATTGACGGCCCTTATCATTCCCATATCTTCGGAAACCGGTATGAAAGCGCCAGAAAGGCCTCCCACATGAGACGTGGCCATTACGCCGCCCTTTTTCACCGCGTCGTTAAGCATCGCCAGAGCGCAAATCGTTCCGTGCGTTCCGCAGATTTCAACTCCCATTTCTTCGAGTATGTTGGCCACCGAATCGCCCTCGGCCGGAGTGGGCGCGAGCGATATATCCACGATTCCGAAAGGCACGTTGAGCAGCCTGGAAGCTTCGCGGCCGATCATTTCGCCGATGCGCGTTATTTTAAACGCGGTTTTTTTGATAGTTTCCGCCAGCTCGTCGAACGAAGCGTCTTTTATCATGGATACGGCGTTTCTTACGACGCCCGGGCCGGATATTCCCACGTTGATAACGCACTCTCCCTCCGAAACGCCGTGAAACGCTCCGGCCATGAACGGATTGTCCTGCGGCACGTTGCAGAAAACTACGAATTTCGCGCACGCGATAGAATCGCGGTCGGCGGTGCGGCGGGCGCATTCGAGTATCATTTCGCTGACTTTAAGGACCGCGTCCATATTTATGCCGGCCTTCGTGGAAGCCACATTGATAGAGCTGCAGACGCGTTCGGTAGTGGAAAGCGCTTCGGGAAGCGAGTTGAGCAGATTTATATCGCCCTTGCTGAACCCTTTTTCAACCTGGGCCGAAAATCCGCCTATAAAATTGATGCCTAGCTCGGCGGCGGCGCGGTCGAGGGCCTTTGCTATGGGAGTGTAATTAGTGGATTCACAGGCTTCGGCCACCACCGAAATGGGCGTTATCGAAATTCTTTTGTTGATAATGGGGATTCCGAACTTCAGCTCGATTTCGTTCACCGTCGAAACCAGATTTCGGGCATAGTTGGTTATTTTTTTATAAATTTTATCCGAGCATATTTTGATATCGGGATGCGCGCAGTCTTTTAATGAAATTCCCATCGTGACCGTGCGGATATCGAAATGCTCCATCTGCACCATCGCTATCGTTTCAAGTATTTCTTCAGGCGTAAAATATGCCATTTTTATAACGCTCCATTCTATTATATACGAATATTAACCAAGTATAAACTTTTTAAAACATTTTATCACATTTAAAATTAATTTACAATATTTTTTTAGCCGCCCCCGTCTAACTATATTTAACTTTGCGCGGGTTATTGACATTTTGGCTTCTAAATGTTATAATCACCGCGGTGAATTTATGAAATCTGCAATAATTACGACTAAATTAGAAAACCCTTCAGAGATTAAGATAGATATATCCAACATAGACCGGGCGTATTCGGATATATGTTCCGTTTTCAAATCACGGGAAGCCGCCGCTGAAATAGCCCGGCTCGAAGAGCTCGCCGCGCAGCCCGACTTCTGGGCCAACCGTGAAAACTCCACTCAGACGTTGAAAAGCCTTAACCAGTTAAGGCCGCGTCTCGCGCTTTTCAACGAAATAGCTTCGCTTTGCGAAAACGTGCACCTGACTTTCGAGCTGATCCAGACCGAAAACGACGCTTCGCTCACATCGGATTTAATAGAAGCCATGCAAAAAACGGCCCAAAAACTTTCCGAGTTCGAAATATCTCTTCTGCTCGACGAAAAATACGACTCCAATTCAGCTATTATTTCAATCCATCCCGGCGCCGGCGGCACCGAATCCCAGGACTGGGCGCAGATGCTGATGAGAATGTACACGCGCTGGATGGAAGAGCATAAATTCAAATATTCCATAATAGATCAACTCCCCGGCGAAGAAGCCGGCATTAAAAGCGTAACCATTCTGGTCAACGGCCTTTACGCTTACGGCTATCTGAAAGGCGAAAAAGGCGTCCACCGCCTGGTGCGCATATCGCCGTTCGACGCCAACCACCGCCGCCATACCAGCTTCGCATCGGTGGACGTGCTGCCGCAGATAGAAGAAAGCGAAGAAGTGGCCATAGAGGAAAAAGACCTTAAAATAGACACATTTCGTTCATCGGGCGCGGGCGGCCAGCATGTAAACGTCACAGACTCCGCGGTGCGCATAACGCATCTGCCTACTGGCACCATCGTGCAGTGCCAGAACGAGCGTTCGCAGTTTTCGAACAAAGCCACGGCGATGAAAATACTTCAGTCAAAGCTGGCCGAATTAGCCGCCCGCAAGCGTCAGGACGAAATAGACAAACTCAACGGCATGAAAAGGGAAATCGCCTGGGGGTCTCAAATAAGATCTTATACGTTCCACCCTTACAATTTAATTAAAGACCACCGCACGTCCTACGAAACCGGAAACGTGGCCCCGGTCATGGACGGTTATATAGACGACTTCGTAAAAAGTTACCTGCATTTCATTAAATCGTCGTGAGATTTAATTGACACTACGATTGTATGCCGGCGGTAAAAAAAGAGTAAAATTGTGCGGCATATTAATTTATAAACGGGGAGTAAAACCAGATGAATAAAAACAGCAATTTTAAAATTTTATTGCTGGACGCCCCCGAAAACGATATGGGCTGGTTTAACGGCAATGTCGCTTCGCCGGCTCTCGGCTATATAGCTGCATACGTCAAAAACGATTTCGACGTTAAAATCTTAGACCTGCACGTTGAAGACCATCCCTGGCTGACTCTTAAACAAACTCTTCTGGATTTCAAGCCGGATCTGATAGGCATCACGTTCGTGCATACATGCCATCACAGCGAAGTAAACTCATGCCTGCGCATGATAAAAAAAATCAGCCCCGCCTCGATCGTGGCCGGCGGCGGTTATCTTTTCGGCGTTTTATATGAAAAATACATCAAAAGCGGGCTTATCGATATCGCCGTAATCGGCGAAGGCGAACTCACTTTCAAATATATAGCGGCCACGCTTGCCGAACGTAAAAAAAACAGCACGGTATTAAGCAGATACGATCAGCCGCTCAGGGAAAGCCTGAAACAGATCGAAGGCCTGGCTATGGCCAAAATTGAAGTCGGCACACCGCTTGCCGGTTTTGATTCGAATTTTGAGGTCTATAAAAGCCCGCCGCGTAAATTCATTGAAAACCTGGATTCAATTCCTTTTCCCGCTTTCGAATTATTCCCTATGGACCGCTACAATCTTCCGATATACGGCGGGCGCGAAACCTTCGGCGCGATGTTTTCGCGCGGCTGCGCAAACCGCTGCAGTTTCTGCACCGAATCGGCCGCATGGAACCACACCGTCAGAAGACATTCTCCCGAATACGCGATTAAATATCTTAAGCTTTTGTATGAAGTTTACGGCAAAAAGACTTTCGTTTTCGGTGACACCGATTTTTTATCCAAGCGCGAATGGGTGAAGGGTTTCATAGATAATCTGAAAGCGAGCGGAATGAAAATAAATTTTTTCATTCAGGCATGCTGCACATCGGTTATCAAGTGCGCTGACCTTTTACCTGAATTGAAGCGCCTCGGGCTGTTCAAGATAATGCTCGGCGCGGAATCGCCGTTCGGCGACGTTTTAAAATTGCTCAATAAAGGCATGCAAAACCGCAACATCATATTAAGGGCCATGGATATAGTCAAACGCAACGACGTTCTTCTGTTGATAATGATGATCTGGGGCACCGAGCACGACACCGAAGAATCTTTAATCCAGGAGCTCAAATTTTTCAGCCGTTACGCTGATTTCATAAGCCCCGGGATGCTGACGCCGTATCCGGGAACAAGCCTGTATGAAAGGCTTAAAGATAAAGATCTGATAATGGTCGACGATCTTTCCATGTACGATCAGCTGCATGTAATTATGCCGGCTGGAAAAATGAGCTACCTGGAAACGGTCACGACATACCGTAAAAACCTTTTTTTACATTTTAACGCCAACTGGAAAACATACCGCAGCCTCTTTTCTAAAAATAAATTTTTGAAACGCATTCAATGGTTTTATTTTCAGATGATGTGGAATTCGTTTTATAAAGACGTGCTGGCGTTCGGCCAGACCAATTTTAAAAAACATATAATCCACGAAAAGGAATACGACGGTATCATGAACGGGTAAATTATCCGCCAGTATTAAGTAAGGAGGAAACCGCAATGGGAACGATAGCTCTGACTGTAAATCTTTCGGTCGAAGACATCGCCAAAAGCATAACGAAGCTGAAAAACGGGATAAAGAGTACCTGTTGCTTCTTCTGGCGAAACGCGACAAAGAATTATCGAAGAGGGTCAATGAAATAAAAAGCGGCAGGGTTCGCACACTCTCTCGCGAAGAAGTGTTGAAAGATGTCTTATAAGGACGAATATCATCCGCAGTTCAAAAAGGACCTGAAAAAGCTCGATAAAAAAGTTATCGCCGATATTTTCAATAGTCACATCGACGGCATTCTCGCCGATCCGCCCCTTTTAATTTTTAATGGATAATATAAAAATTAATTTACTTGAAAGCTGAATCTTATCTCCTTCTTTTATCTTATATCGGGCCTCTTTTTCAAGTTCGAAACCGTTTATGGCGGTTATGTTTTTTGATTCCGGCAGCGCGGTGACAAACAACTGTCCGTTTTCCACGGAGAACCTGATGTGTTTCCTCGAAACGGAGTTAAAGCGGATGCAATCTATGAAATCGCGGCCGCCGGTCATTTTATCGCAACCGGCAGAACGCTTTTCTTCATCGCTTTTACATTTGCAGCATCTTCCGATTATATCTCCGTCATGAACTTCTATTTTAATCGAATTGTCAGGCGATTTTAAAATAAAACTCAATGGCGCGGCGTCACTGTTCGCCGTCAACGGTCCGTTGCTCCTTTTGCTTGTATCATCGATAAAAGTGCCGCTGATTGTTGAGTTTTGGCTTTCGGTGTCACGCTCAATTTCGTCGGATAAGTTTTTTTCCTGCTCGTTAATTTCTTCGATGCAATTCAAGCAGTAAGGCATTCCGAATTTTTTCGACAATCCGCAGCGAGGGCACTCGGTCGATGCGAGAGCGGCGCCGGATGGCGCTTTGCCGAAAGGCATCTTAACGGCCATCCCGGATTTTTTAAAATCGTTCGTTTCACTTTTTTTCGCCGCGCCGGACGGCGATTTGATTTTAACTTCGGTTTGTATAGGCGGAGTTTCGCTGCCATACGCCGCTTCCGCGTTTGCGTCCGGGAAAATGTTCCCGGCCCGCTCCAGCGCGGCGAGGTCTGCCAGAACTGCCTTTGCGTCGGCATATCTTTGAGTCCTGTCTTTTTTCATAGCCTTTATTATTATTTTAGCGAGTTCAGGATTCATCGACCGGTTGATTGCCAGCGGCGACGGTGCGGTGTCGTTAACATGTTTCAGAGCCAGTTCCAGCGGAGTTTCCGCGCAGAACGGAAGCCGGCCCGTCGCCATCTGGAACATTACAACGCCGAAGGAATATATATCGGTCCTGCTGTTGAGATCGAGCCCCTGCGCCTGTTCTGGCGACATATATTCGGGAGTGCCTATGATCTGTTTATTAAGCGTGAAAACGTTGTTTAAGTTCTGCGCGATGCCGAAGTCGGCGATAATCGGAAACCCGTTTCTATCGAATAGGATGTTGTCGGGCTTGATATCGCGGTGTATTATTCCGGCTTTATGCGCGCACTGCAACCCGCTTAAAACTCCTCTGGATATCGCTAACACTTCAGCTTCGCTCAAAACGCCTTTGTTTTTAATTAATTCGGTCAGGCTGCCGCCGTCGATATACTGCATGACGCAGTAAAGCCGGCCGGATTCTTCGACCTTGCCCAGCTCGAATATTTTAAGTATATTCGGATGTTCTAATTTAGCGCACAGGCGGGCTTCTTCGAGAAACGCCGTCGTGAATTCGGCGCTGCCCTGAAGCACTTTGATGGCGACAAAGCGGTCGAGTGTCTCGTCGCGGCCGAGATAAACCTCGCCCATGGCGCCTTTGCCGAGTAGTTTTTCTATTTTGTATTTGCCGATCGATTTAATCATATCTTTTTTCGATTTTACCTTTCACGGTTTTCATTATTGATCTTGTTTGCGCAGTCGGCGCTGGTTATTAAAAATAATATCAACGGCCCAATCACTGTCGGCAGTAAAAACAAATTGATAATGCAAAAAAAGACGCCTGGTCCGGTATGGCCTATATAAAAATATCCAAGGCCGGACCATAGCAGATTCAGCACTATAGCGACGCCTACGTTTTTTTCTTCAGGGCGTTTGTGCGTGTCGTGACTATTGTTATAGTTATTGTAATTGCCGTAATTACCGCTCTGGTTATAATTATTGGGATATTGCGGCTGCTGGTTATAGCCTGGTGGCGGTCCCTGCTGATGTTCATAAGGGTTCGCCGGCCTTACTTCGCCGAGCGGGCTTCCGCATTTTATACAGATGACGGCGCTTCTTTTGATTATCTGCGCGCAGTGAGGGCAGTACATTTCGTCGGATTGCGGGCGCGCGGCGACCGTGATAGCCTGCTGTTGAGGCTGAGCGAACGGCTCGTTCGGCGAAGAGCCCATCGACGGCAGTACCATGGTTCCGCCCGAATCTGCCGCCGCCGTGCCTCCGGGACCGCTAAATTTAATGCGGTGCGGCCTGATTTCAATTACATCCCCGTTACGCAGGACGCATTCGGTTATTTTATTTCCGTTGACGTAAGTTCCGTTCGTGCTGTTCAAGTCTTTAATTCGGAACGCCCCGGTCCCATCATTTAGGATTTGTGCATGGCTTCCAGAAACGCCATTGTCGGCCAGAACGACATCGTTGTTCGCATTCCGGCCTATCGCCGTCCGGGGGTTTGAAAGAATAAACGAGTTGCCGCTGAGATTGCCGGCGAGAAATTCGAGTTTAGAATCCATTTGATTAAAAATTACGGTTTCGGACATGATTGACCTCGCTTTTGAGATTTGTTTTTTGTTTAATTATTATTTGAGAAATCTTCTGGCCGACCATATATAACGGCTGTGCCTGCAATAAGATCATGAAGTGCCTTATGGTCTTTTCTGGATGAAAAAATTGCTATTGAAATAAGCGCGAAAATCCCGATAAAAACCCCTGAAATATCTGAAATTTTCTTTAAGTTTCTTAACAGTTCTCTATCTTCTGATATAAAGGCTATCCATACAATTATCCAGAATAAAACGGATATCCAGGCAGGATTTTTTATTAAATTGCGTATCCAGAATGCCTTTAAAGATATCACAGGCGTTTCTTGATTCTCTTCTATAACAACTAACCCGAATATTTTTTTTCCGGGTGTTGCCATTTTATTGGAAAATGTTTCAAAATAATAAAAATGAACGAAATAAATAACATTTGCAATAATAGTGGAATATATTTGAAATTGTATGAAATTCGAGAAATTTTCAAAATGATAAGGATCATATCCCCATGGCAGAAATATTGAGGTGACCATAAAAAATAAAAATACAAAAAATATGTAGATTATAGTGTCTATTATATACGCTCCCACTCTATGCCAAAATTGTGAATAAGTAAATATATTTGCATAATAATTTTGCAGAGCGTTATTTTGAAAAGTTGGATTATTACCCGTTGAACCCGCAGAGCGAAAATTCTGGTTTATCTGCGTGACTTGAAAATATTGTTTCGCCTGCAGAATTCTTTCCGAAGCGTCTAAGTTATTGCCAAAGTTAATTGTTTGGGACGGTTGAGATTCCGATGACCGTTTATTTATTAAACGCTCTTCTGTTTTTGCTCTGGTTTTATCAATACATTCGCATGTAAATTTTAAGCGGCCAAGTTTCAAATAATATTCTTCATCGCAGTCAATCATTATTTCTTCCATGATTTCTCCGGCGAGCTTGTCGTCGAATCCCTTATTCTGAAAGTTTCTGGAAATGTCAAATAAGACCGGGTCTTTGAGTATTTTTTCAATTTCGTCATGCAATTCAATGAATATAATAGCCGAGCCGAGTTTTAATATTTTCATATAATTTTCGCAGGAATAAAAATCAGGTCCTTTTTTCTTTCCGTCCATCGTTCGCGCGAATTTCCAGTCGATAAACGCACACTCGTCAAACCTGGTCATTAAAACCGGCGAATAGCGATTTTCAAGCATCATTAAGCACTTTTCGGATACTTCCAGATAATACCTATCGAATTTCGAACGGTAAAATTCTTCCTTTGTTTTATAAACGTCGCGGTCTATTCCTGAAAATTTTACCAGATCAGCCATAGTGTATCGTTTTTCTTTGTATATTTTTCTGGCGGCCGCTATAGTGCGGGAAACATCTTCATAACCGGCGACGGGTTTGACTATAACATGATTTTCAAATATGTTTTCAATTTCCTCTAAAGCACTCAGGCGTTCGGGTTCAGAGAAATACAGCGTGATTACTTTTGCGAAATCTTCGACGGTTTTGAACTTCAGGCATTCTTCGCACATCTGTTTATATTCGGATTCGTAAAATTCAATATTGCCGTTGATCTCGTAGAACCTGACTAATATTTTTTTGTTGATCAGCATTGCCAGCGTTGATTTTTCCTGCACCGAAGCAAGGCCTTTTAAAATTTTCGAGGATGCATCAATTAAAAAGTCTTTATTTATTTTGAAGCCCTTGAAAATGAAATCCATGTCGGTATTCACTCTCAGAAGGAATTCGAAGAGTTTTTCATCAGTGGAGGCTTTCGTGGTTTGCGCCTCAGCGTCAATAATTTTAAGCAGCTCGGTTACTTGCGTGTCACGCGCCTCTTTCAGGAACCAGTCACGAAGACGGCCTTCCTCATAATCGCGCACAGCCTGCGGCCAGTTATTCGCTAGCGCCAGAGACAGTTCAGCAATCTCAAAATACTCTCCGCCCGCTATTTTATAGGGCCGGTATTTCCGCTGAGGAATATTGGCTATTCGGGGATTGTCGCTGGTCTCTTCGAAATGGATGGTAATTCGTGTATCGCCTTCGTACCATGCTTTTATTTGCTTTTGACCCCATCGCTTTTGCGGGTCTCGCGTCAGGAGTCCTTTAATAAGCGGCTCGAATTCGTCTTTGATTTTCTCTATGCCGGGAACGGGTTTGGTCGCTATGGTGAACATTATCGCTCTGTCGTCGATGCCCTGGAACGGATGCCTTTGCAGCAGAAGTTCGAGGGCGATCATGCCTATGGCCCAATAATCCGAAGCAGGTGCAATAATGCCCGTCATAGATTCGGGCGATGAATAAGTGATCGTGCGGCTGAGACTCGTATGATGAAGTTCGGAGGCGGCGAGCGAAGAAATGCCGAAATCGGTCAGAACGATCTCGAACGGGTTTTGACGGCGTATGAGTATATTGGCCGGTTTGATGTCGCGGTGTATTATATTTCTGGAATGAAGTTCACTGACGCATTCGCTTAACAGCACGACGAAATCTTTAATAAACTCTTTTTCGAAGGGACCTCGTGATTTTATATATTCTTGAAAAGAGCCTTCGGATGCGTATTCCTGTATTTCGTAAAAACGTCCCGCCTCGCTTCGGCCTGTTTCAACTATTTTTATGGCACAGGATTCGGGCAGAGATTTTATTGTCTGAATAACATTTTCGTTAGGCTCCATTCGAGGCCGGTAATATTTTAAAACATATTTTTTTGAATCGCCGTCTTCGGTTACCAGATAAATATCCGCTTCCGATGAGGCCGTATCTATCCTGCTATCGAGCGTGAAATTTCTATTGCCGAGCTTTAGCGTTTTATTCGTTGAAGTACGCGCAACCGGTCGTTCCGTTTCGTGTCGTGGAACTTCGGAAGGAATTTGCGGCGCTTTTTTTTCGATAAATGTTTCGTCTGCCATAGTCTATACTACTTGTAATTTAAATATCGGTTTAATAAACTCGAGCATTCAGGGTATTGGACGGCGAAATTCATAGCGTTAAAACCGGCTTCTGATTTTTCGTGTACGCTCGCGCCTCTGTCGAGCAATGTTTTCAAAGCGGCGGTCTGGCCGGCGCGCGTCGCGATCATAATGGCTGTGAAGCCCATTTTGTTTTTGGCGTTGACATCGTTGCCGGATTTAAGATACTCTAAAATCGCGTTAATATCATTTTTTTCAGCTGCTCTGAAAAAATTCTTGATCTTTTCGTATCGCAGCTCTTCTTCAATTATTTTTATAGTTTCGATCGAAAGGTCATTATTGACGTCTGGTGGCTTGTTTGAAACGTCTGTTGAAAGCGGCGCATTAATATCCTCTTGTTTTGAAGGCGCTTGCACAGTATTAGGCGGTACGTTGTTTTGAGATTGCGTTTGTGATTTGATTAGTTTGTTCTGGTATTCGAGGATTTTCTGGATTTGTTCTTTCGTTAAAAGATTATTTTCAAAAAAATAAATTCCGATGTGCTTGTTGATGCCATTTGCGATGTCCGCAGCCTGAAGCGCCAGCGTTTCGTCGCGTTCAGCTTCGGTAATTAATCCTGACTTGACGGCTATCTGACCGAATAACCTGTTTTTATCGATATTAGACATCACATACTCGCCCGCAAAATACACGGCTCGCCAGGCAGATTTTTCTTTATTTTTAAAGCGTTCCGTGTTATAATTATTAAAATAAATACAAAACTACGCTATTCATAACCTGATTTTTTCGGTTATAATAGTGTTTGTTTTTTATTGTTTTTATTATCGTTTTGTTGAGGTCAAAATAATGTTTGGCATGGCGTTTTAACGCATATTTTTTTGGGGTGGTTTAAGCGCCTGTTTATTTTAACATCCAACATAACCATAAAATCATTATATACAAAATTGAATAAAATGTCAATCAAAAATGAATAAAATTTTTATGAAATATACAAAATTGAATTTTGCCGACATCGGCCTGCGCCTCAAGCAACTGCGCGGCGAACTTTCTCAGTCGGATTTCGCTAATTTTTTCGATGGAATGACTCAAGCGGACGTCAGCCGGTTCGAAAAAGGCAAATTTAATTCAAAATTGAATATTTTATTCAATGTATGTGAAAGGTTCGGATGTGATTTAGACTGGTTGTTAACTGGAAAAACTCACGAAGAAAAAAAATCGAACGATAAACGCGGCGATCGCCCGGACGCCGAAATCGCATTTATAATCGACTATCTTACCCGAAATCCAGAGGATAAACTTCTTATTATACAGCTTATCAAAAGTAAAATCGACATAAAAAAAGCAGCAGCCGAATTTCAGAAAATTTAGATGGCCTGATTTGTCCCATTTTTAAATATTTATGACCCAAATTAACCGGACAGTTAATTCGGGTGATCTTGTTTATTGATGATTTCCCGTGAGCATGTGAGATGATTTGCTGTTGCGCCATTAAGAAAAATTATTTTGCATCGTTAGCATGCGCTACTTTTAT
>MWBZ01000086.1 GCA_002069765.1 bacterium ADurb.Bin243 | reverse complement strand
GGGTAAGTTTATCAGTGAATAGTGTAGAGTGGATAGTGAATAGTTGAGGCTGGGGCTCGCCCTGCGAGCTTTATATATAAAATATTTAAAAAAGACTTATCGAAATTTACAAAAGTCCTTTAGTTCTCAACTCTCCACTCTGAACTCTTAACTTAATTTAAATATCTTAACCCATACGATATGAAAAAGAGCCAAAAATTATAAATAAACAGGGCGCATGTGATGGACAGGCAGAGCATAGAAAAATTACTGGCTTCACCATTTGAAACCGACCGTATAAAGGTTATTTATTACGCGGTAAAAAATAAACGCGTCGATCTTTTCGAACTGATGAAAAAAACGTCGGAAACCGATCAGAGCGTTAACGTCCGTTACTATGCCCGTAAGGCGTGCGATCTTTTCGGTGAGATACTTAACGAGCAGGCGCGCGAAAAAGAACTCGAAAACGAACTGGAAAAAAAGAAGAGCGCTCAGGCGGCCGTTTACGCGAGAATCGTCGAGCTGCTAAATTCCGAGTCGCCCGAAGACCGCATGCTGGCGGCCAAAGCCGCCGTAAAAACCAGGGTAAATATTTTTTTAGATATAATACTGAAAAAAATCGAATCCGAAACCGACGAGTCCGTTCTCGGGGCTTTCATAAAGGCCGTTGGCCATTCTGAAGATAAAAGTTACACTCCGATACTTATCAAATATTTAAAGCACCCTAACATCGAAATCGTTTTAAGCGCGATAGAGGCACTGGCGCTTCTCGGAGACGTCAGGGCGTTTCCGTATATCATCTCGGTGCTTTATTCGAACGAAAACGAAAACGAAACCATAACGGCCGCCATTACCGGTTATCTTACGAATTACCCTCCCGAAAAAATACACCTGTTTTTAGTGGAAATGCTGGGCTATCCTTCCGAAAATATGGTCGAAGCCGCTCTCATGGCTATTTATGCGTTCAGATGCAAAAAATCCGCCGAATATATAAAAAAACTGAAATCGCATCGCAACGAAACAATCTCGGCCAGAGCGGAAGAAGCTCTTTGCGAAATAGAAAAAAACGGCTTGGACGATTTTAATTTTACGGTTTTCATCGGAAACCTTATTTCGGCCTTCGAGGCCGGGCAGCCGCCGGAAGAAGCTAAAAAACAGGAGCAGAAGCGCGGCGAAAGCGAATCGAAAATAGACGAGCTGCGAGAGCTTATAAGCAAATCCAGCCCGTCGGCCGAAGCCAGAATATCCGAATTATTAAAAAACGAAACCGACGTGCGGGTTTTAGGTTACGCGATATCGGCCTGCCGCTCGGTTAAAGGCGCTAAGAATCTGGCGCTTTTGAAAAAGTTTCTTTCGCATCCCGACGACCGGATACGCGCTAACGCCATAGAGGTGCTGGGCGAGACGGAAGGCGTCGATCTGCACAATATGTTGAAGCCGTTTCTGGCCGACGAAAACAACCGCGTGCGCGCCAACGCCATAATAGCCCTTAAAAATTATCCCGATATAGATCATGTGGCGCTTTTGAAGCAGATGGCCGAAGACGATCGCAACCGTCTCATGGCGGTTTCGGCAGTTTACGCTATTATGCAGATAAAAGGCGATTCGGTCGAACTTCTCAGGGCTCTCGCGAAAGACAGAAACGAAGAAATAAAGGTCCGGGCGTTGTCGGCGCTGGAATTTCTGGCTGGCGACTCTAAAAATATGGCCGCTAAAAATATACTGGGCGAGCTGAAAAGCGCTCCCCAGAAAAGCCGCAAAGCCGCGGCTTATATATTCGATAAATCCACCATGGGCGGCGGCGGAAAGAAGCGGATCCAAAAGCCCGCCGCGAGCGTTTATCTCGTAAACCGTCTCGCTCTATTGTTTCGGGCGTTCGTTCATGTCCTGGCGGTTTTACTTCTGGCGGCCTCCGCGCTCTTCGTTTATAAAGAATTCAACTCTCAGACGCCAAAAAGCGCGGTAAATCCTATAGGGGTAATCGCAAACGTTTTCAAGGCGAACGAGAGCGACTCAAAAATAGTGCTTTTATATACTTCCAATCTCGCCGAAGTTTTAAGCGTTCCCGGCCCCGCGGGCGCGTCGAAAAAATCGAAACTTAAAGAAATCATATCTAAAGAAAGGGAAAACGCCCTTAAAGAATCGAGCGTATTTCTCGCTTTCGATCTGGGAAATTATTCCTCAACTAAGATAAACCCGGCGGATAACACCGAAGACGTCTATGAAACGCTTAACGAGCTGGGCTATACCGCGGCTTCTTTCGCCGCGCGCGACGCTCTTTTCTGCTTCAATCTGCTTTCGGCGAAGGACGAGAAGTTCAAACTGCCGGTCGTTTCGTCTAATCTTATAAACAACTCGTCGAAGGAGGTTCCCGGCATATTCAAAACTTACATTGAACAGGATTTTAACGGCTTATCGGTTAAAACGCTCGCTCTTGCCGATAGCGCCCTGGTTTCAAAAATGCCGTCCAACCTGAGCGCGAGTTATAGCGTAAAAGACCCGTTGACTTCCATAGCGGGCTTTTTTAGCGGCGACAATTCGGGAAAGAAAGTTTTGAAGATACTCCTTTCTTCTAATGCTGGGGCTTTAAGCGACGAGCTGGCCGCTAAAAAAATAGGGGCCGATATAATAATCGACATGGGGCACGGCCCCGACGTAAGCCTGCTTACGGCATATAAAAAGGCCGGCGACGCTTACATTCTGCCTTCGAAAATCAAGAAAAATTCGGCTTACATGGGGCGGTTCGAATTTATTTTCGAATCTTCTTCGAAATCGATAGGCGAATTTTGCAAATGGCGTCTGAGCGAACTTTAAGAAGAGGCGGGAGCGTTCGACAATTTAATTATTAAATGTCTTGACATAAAAGCGTAATACAATTAAAATATAATCTTGAAATAAAAATTAGCGGCACTTAAAAACCGCATCGAAACAAAACTATTCGTAGAATAAAAATATCAGTAGCGCGGGTTTAGAATGAGTGAAAAAAATTTAGATTATTTACTTTCCTCGCCGTTTGAAAACGACAGGATAAAGGTAATATATCATATAGTTAAAAACAGGCTCGACGAATACGGCGAAACTATAAAAAAAATGGCGGCCGCCGACGAAAGCCTGAACGTTCGTTACTACGCCCGTAAAGCTTGCGCCTACTTCGAATCTTTAAGCGCCGAAAAGAAGCACGAAGAGCAAATAGACTCGGAGCTCGAGGAACAGAAGTCCAGAAAGCAGGCCGTTAAAGAAAAAATCAACGCGCTCGGCGATTCCGAAAAGCCCGAAGAAAGAATACTTGCGATCAAAGGAGCCATAAAATATAAAATCGACGGTTTTATGGAATTTTTGATGCGCCGGCTGCACATCGAGACCGACGAAACGGTTATCGCCACTATTATAAAAGCGTTCGGCTATACCGCCGACAGAAACTGCACGCCCATTCTTCTTAAATATTTAAAGCACGCCAACTTCAGGATCGTCGCCAACGCCATAGAAGCCATCGCAATGCTCGACGACGAAAGGGCCTTTCCTCACATAATAGGGCTTTTAAACGGCGGAAAAGACAACCGCGTGGCCGCCAACATAATAGACTTTCTCAAAAAATACGACGTAGATAACGCCATTAAACTTCTCGACGAGATGCTCGGCTTTCCTTCCGACGCCATGGTCGATTCCGCCGTATTCGTCCTGTGCGGCTTCAAATCCAGAAAAGTCCTTCCCCTGCTTGAAAAGCTTAAAAACCATAAAAACCAGACGATAGTGAAAAAGGTCGAGGCCGCTATAAAATCCATCAACATAAACGGGCTGGACACCATATCGCTGGATTCTCTCGCCGATAACCTTATCGCGCGCGATTCTTCCTCGCCTGAAAAATCTATTTCCGACTCGATTATAGACGCCAAAAACCAGGGCGAAACGAGGATTTCCAGAATCAGGGAGCTGATAGCCGCTCCGACGTCTCCAGCTTCCATAGCGGCCCTCGATCAGATCTTAAAGGAAGAAAAAGACGAATATGTTCTGGCGTATGCGGTTTCCGCCTGCTCTAAAATAAACGCCGGCAAAAACATAACCGCTTTAAAAAAATATCTCACGCATCAAAATCCCCGTATCCGCGCCAACGCGGTCGAGGCGCTCGGCGAGATCGAAGGCATCGATCTTCTTTCTATTTTGAAACCGGTCCTTAAAGATAAAAACAACCGCGTGCGGGCCAACGCTATCATCGCCCTCAGAAAGTATCCAAATATAGATCACGTGGCGCATATAAACGAAATGATAAAAAGCGGCGACAGGCTTATGGTTATTTCTTCGGTTTACGCCATCATTCAAATAAAAAACGAAACGATCCCTCTTTTGAGCGAGCTGGTTAAGAGCCCCGACGAAGAAATCAAAGAGCGGGCGCTTTCGGCGCTCGATTTTCTGGGCAACGACCTGAACGACCTTAACGCCAAAAAACTGCTCAACGAGCTCGGGATAGGCACTAAAAATATATCTAAATCGGCCGAGTATATTTTTTCAAAGACTGTGCTCGACCAGCTCGACGTTGCTTATGACGATACTATAAGCGAGTCCAGCCTTATCGCGTCCAACAAAGCGCCTTTCGCTTTTACCGCGGCTTCGCTCAAATCGCTCGCGGCGCAGAATATGCACGTAATACTCAATACGGCGGCGCTGGCGGGCATTTTAATCGTATGTTTCGGTCTGTGGAGCTTTTTCACTTCGCCAACCGGCCAGAAGGTCATGGATTACGTTAATTTTTTCAAGGGCGCCGGCGAATATAAAACGATAATATTATATACTTCAAACCTTGCCGAGATAGTAAAGCCTAAAGAGCTCGGCCGAAACAACGAAGAAAAAATCGCGGCGCTCAAAAGCTTCATTAAAAGCGAACGCGAGGCCGCCGCGGCTGAAAAGGCCGTTTTTTTAATTATCGATGCGGGAAACTATCTTTTCGATTCTTCGGAAATAGGCTTAAACACCGAAGACAGCTTTAAAATTCAGAACGAGCTCGAATACAGCGCGGCAGGGTTCGGCCTTCGCGATATGGTGTTCTGCTTTAACCTTCTCGAAATACAGCCGCCGAAATTCAAGCTGCCGGTGCTGTGCACCCATGTCACCGATAATTCTAAAGACTCGGCCACGCCGGATTTTTTCAAACAGCTTTACTTTAAAAACGAAAGAGGCATAGTTTTCTGCCTGGCCGGATTCACCGACGCTGACGCGGCACAGAAAATTCCATCTAAATACTCTAAAAAATACTCTTTTAAGGATCCGGTTAAAATAGCCGAGCAGATATTTACCCCGAAATATATCAAGCCTTCGGAATATAACATGATAATAGCCGTCTCTCATAACGGACTTGAAAGCGCCCGTGAAATGGCTCAAAAAGCTCCGCTTATAAATTTCATCATTTATATAGACGGCGAAACAAAAAAAACCGGGCAGCCCGGTTATTCGCAGGCCGGCGCTACGTACCTGCTGCCTTCGAAAATAGAAAAAAACAAAGTCGCCTGCGCGAAATTCGAATTTATTTACGAGCGCAAGCAGCGAATAATAAAAGAGCCTCGTTTCAGTTTTAAAGAGCTTTAAACGATATAAATGACATATGATTAGCAAAAACAGCTTAACAGCCCGTTCATTAACCGACATAGCTTATTTCATCGCCGCTCCCAATCTGATTTTATTCGCGTCGGCCTTCGCTTATATCCACTTTTTTCAGGGAACCGCCGATATTTATTTTTTTTCGTCCGCGGCCGTTTTATCTATTGCGCTCAGCGCGGCCGGCGGTTTTATGGTTTCAAGAAACGTAACGGCTCCGGTTACGCAACTCGTTGCTATGGCCAAAAAGATACAAAAAGGCGAAACCGATTTCGCGCCCCCGGCCGGCGCAGATGAAGAAATCGGATATCTGCAGAAAAGTTTTATAAGCTTTTCGAAAGTCCTCGGCGAACGCGAACTTATGAAATCGACTTTTTCCAGATACATAAGCGATTACATCGCCGATGAAATACTTACCGAAGACCTCGCCACGCAGTTTCTTGCCGAATACCGCAATGTGACCATACTTTTTTCGGACATAAGGGGGTTCACGACTCTTTCTGAAACTCTCGAACCGAAAGACCTTTTCGATGTCCTTAACCACTATTTCGACCAGATGATAGACATAGTGATAAAAAATAACGGCGTTATAAACAAGTTTATCGGCGACGCGATAATGGTGCTGTACAACGCCCCGCGTTTGTGCGAGAACGCCGATATTATGGCTATAATTACGGCCGTCGAAATGAACCGCCGCCTCGCGGAGTTCAACCTCAAGCATACCCGCAAATACGGCGTGACGCTGGGAATCGGAGTGGGCATAAATTCAGGCCAGGTAGTCGCCGGAAATATCGGCTCCGAAAAACGCATGGAATATACCGTGATAGGCGATACGGTGAACGTTTCTTCAAGGCTCCAGTCCGTGGCGAAGGCGGGCGAAATAGTCATATCCGAAAATATATTCAAGAGCGCTCAGTATGTATTCGAACTCAGCGACATGGGCGAAATCGAGCTAAAAGGGAAACGCCAGCCCCTCAGAGTCTATAAAGTTGCAGGCGAGCTCACCTATGAAAAAATAAAAGAAAATTTGAAATCCGACGATCCCGAAGTCCTTCAGCTGAGCCTTATAGCTCTCGGCCGCGTCGAAAAGCTCAGCCTCGAAACCGATTTAATGCCGCTTTTGAAAAACGGTTTTGAAAAAATCCGCTTTATGGCGCTGGAGCTTATAATAGAAAAATTCAAGGCCAAGGCCGAAGAATGCATAATGTACGTATTGCAGAACGACAAATCCGAGTTCGTAAAAGTTTTCGCCATCGACAAAATCGGCGCGCTCGGGCTTTCGCGCTTCGCCAATTTCCTCGCGCAGCAATACCTCGCGGCAAATTCGCTGCGCCTCAAGGGCGCGGTGATAAACTGCCTTTATAACCTCAAGGAACCCAGGCTCAAAGAGCGTATAATTTCTCAATGCGCATTCGAAAATAAACAGGTAATGGATGAAGTGAAGAAATATTTTGAAAAATACTCCAAATTGGATCTTTATGAAACTCTCGAAACCATGCTTTCAGAAAACGCTTCGCTCGTCGAGCAGAAGCTTGCGGTTTATTTGTTGTGCAATCTCGGCCTTTCTACCAAAGCCGAACTTTTGAATAAAATGTTCCGCGACTGCCGCGATGACGAATTAAGAAAGCTTGTCGTCGCAGCTTTTCTAAAAATAGGAAGCTGCAGGAGCGTAATATTCCTTTTGAAAAATCTTAATAAATTCGAAAAAGAAATATTGAATAACGCCTATAAGGTGATCGCCCATCTCATCGGCAAATATCACGCGGAGGAATATAAGCACGACCTGAGCGTGCAGATACAGCTCGATATTATCAAAAGCCTCATACTGAGTTCCGAGGGTAAAAACTTCGAAAAACTCAAGGTCGCTCTCATCAAAAATAAATAATTATCGCATTTAAAAGTATTTTTCTTGATTTAATAGAAAAATTGTGATAAAATAATCTCAATTTTATTTGAAATCCTAAATTTAATGTAAGAACCAAAGAAGGGGGATAATTTTCATGTCAGGACACAATAGGTGGGCGAAGGTCAAACACGTAAAAGCAAAACAGGACAAAATCAAAGGTAAATTATTCACTAAAGCGATAAAAGAATTGACGATAAGCGCCAAAAACGGCGGCGGCGATCCCGCTCTTAACGCCTCGCTGCGCGTAGCGATCCAGAAAGCCAAAGACGTCAACATGCCTCAGGACACAATAAAAAAAGCTATCCAGCGCGGAACCGGCGAACTCCCCGGAGTAAGCTACGAAGAATTAACCTATGAAGGTTACGGTCCCGGCGGATGCGCCATAATAGTAGACGTTCTTACCGACAACAAAAATAAGGCCGTAGCCGAAATCCGTTATCTTTTCGATAGAAACGGCGGAAAAATGGCTGAAGCCGGCGCTGTGAGCTATATGTTCAAAAAACGCTCCTGCTTTACCGTCAGCAAAGAAAAAGCCACCGAAGACAGCCTCATGTCTATCGTTTTAGACGCGGGCGCGGAAGATATAAAAGACGTAGGCGACGTATTTGAAATTACGGGCGAGCCTTCGGCGTTCGAAGCCATCAAAACGGCTCTCGACAATGCGAAGATCGAAACAGAAAGCGCCGAAATCACCAAAATGCCCGACACATATGTTAACCTTAACAAAAACGACGCTGAAAAAATGATAAGGCTCGAAGAAGCCCTCGAAGAATACGACGACGTCCAGGACGTTTACTCCAACTACGATATGGACGAAGCTACCGCGGCGGCGCTCGCTTAATGCGCGTCCTCGGCATCGATCCGGGTACCCACCGCTGCGGCTACGCCGTGGCGGAAAGCGCCGGCTCGAAGCTTAAAGTATGCTGTTACGGCGTTTTTGACACTCAGGAAAAAAACAAAAACTTGTCGAACGCCGAAAGGCTTTTTAAAATAAAGCAGGGGCTTTGCGGGCTTATAGAAAGCTATAAGCCCGAGGCGCTTTCGGTGGAGCGGCTCTTTATTAATAACAATATGAAAACGGCCATATCGGTAGGGGAAGCGCGCGGCGTCATACTGCTTTGCGGTTTCGAAAGCGGGCTTTCTATAGCGGAATACACTCCGCAGCAGATTAAAAGCGCTCTTACCGGAACCGGAGCGGCCTCTAAAGAACAGGTCGCGCAGATGATTAAAGTTCTAACCGGCCTGTCCGAAATCCCTAAACCCGACGATGCGGCAGACGCTATTGCGTGCGCTATATGCCACCTTCAATCCGCGCCGTTTCTCGAAGCCACTAAAAGGGCCGTTTTAAAAGCAGTCTGACGGCGAACGCCGGCCCGAAGCAAAGCATAATATTAAAATATATTGCGATAAAAAGACATAAAAAAACGGTTTTATGTCTTTTTATTGTAATAAAAAGCGTTATAAATTTTGATTTTCTATTGAAACCGGACGTGTTATGATATATTCAATAAAAGGAATATTGCTCGAAAAACAAAAGGAATTTATCGTCGTAGAAGCCGGGCAGATCGCATACGAAATAATTTTTCTGACTTCGGCATACGGACGCCTGCCCGAAATAGGCGGCGAGGTGGCGATTTATACTCAATTTCTGGTGCGCGAGGACGGCTACCTGCTTTTCGGCTTTTTGTCCACCGAAGATAAAAAGATATTCAATACGCTGCTTGCCGTGCCTTCGCTGGGGCCTAAAACGGCCTATAATATAATGAACGTTCTGCCGGTGGAAAAGCTCATTGAAGCTATTTTAAAAGAAGACGAAAAATGCCTGACCCAGGTTTCGGGCGTGGGTGGAAAGACCGCCAAGCGCATAATACTCGAACTCAAAGATAAAATATCCAAGATGAGCCAGTCCGCAAAGGACAAAGGCGGTTTTACGGCGGGCGCGCAATCTTCGGGATTCGCCTGTCTCGATTCGCTTTCTGAAGCCAGGCTCGCTCTCGGAGCGCTGGGGTTCGCTTACGCCGAAATCGAGCGCATGCTTGCCGCCATATCGAAAGAACTCGATATTTCAAGCGTAACGACGGAAGAAATTCTTAAAATGGCCCTTAAAAAGCGTTGATTTTATAAATTCAGGCGCGCGTCAGGCGCATAATTATATTTTAAGATAATGATATGGAGAAATAAATGGCCCAGGGCGAAGACTTTTTAAACCCGAATTTTACCGAAGCCGACAGGCATAGCGACATCAGGCCTAAAACTATCGATAAATTTATAGGACAGGCCAGGGTCAAACAGAAGCTGCAGGTCTATATGCAGGCGGCCATGAAGCGCGGCGACGCCCTTGACCATGTTTTGCTTTGCGGTCCTCCCGGCGTCGGCAAAACCACTCTGGCCAATATAATAGCGTGCGAGCTTGCGGTGGGCATTACCACGACTTCCGGGCCCATTCTCGAGCGCCAGGGCGATCTGGCCGCCATACTTACCAATATAAGCCATCAGTCAGTGCTTTTCGTGGATGAAATCCACCGCATCAACAGGACCGTCGAAGAGATATTATACCCGGCGCTCGAAGATTATAAGCTGGATATCATTCTCGGCAAGGGGCCCGCGGCTAAAACCATCAGGCTCGACCTGCCCAAATTTACGCTTATAGGCGCCACCACTCGCCAGGGAATGCTCAGCGCGCCCCTTCGCGATCGTTTCGGCGTGGTGCTGTTCATGGATTATTACGAAACCGAAGATCTGGTCGAAATTCTTAAAAACGCGTCCCAGGCGCTTAACGTTAAAATCACCGACGACGGCGCGTTCGAAATAGCCAGGCGCTCGCGCGGCACTCCGCGTATAGCCACCAGGCTTTTAAAGCGCGTCAGGGACTTCGCCGAAATTAAATACGAGGGCGTTATAGACAAGAAAGTCGCCGACTATTCGCTCAATCTGCTCGAAATCGATCAGCTCGGCCTCGACGCCATAGACAATAAAATACTCAGCACCGTCATTGAAAAATACGACGGCGGACCGGTTTCAGGCGATACCATATCCATTTCCGTCGGGGAGGATTCAGATACCATCTACGATGTATATGAACCTTACTTGATCAAGCTCGGATTTTTACAACGCACTCCGCGCGGCCGCGTCGCAACCAGGCTCGCCTATAACCATCTCAAAATAGCTTATAACAAAAAAAACGAAGGCCCTTCCGGCGCCGAGCAGCAGCAATTATTTTAATTTAATAATTTTTTACCTTAATAAATAATAGTTAAAGCCGATAAATGAAAATATGAAAAGATATTTTTACGTGCTTTTATTTTTATTTGTTGCTCTTTCCCTGCCGGCGGCCGGTTTTGTCGCTGACGCTTACGCTGCTATAGGTTCGTCTGAAGGTAATTTTAAAATAGCGGTGGTCAGAAACGCTTCAAAAATCGAGGTCAGCAACGTCGATTACAGCGCTTCGAAGGAATATTGCAGGCTTTTCGAGCGAAATAAAATCGCGAAAAATTTTACCGCCGCTATTTCCTGCTCAGGCGGCTCGCTGGCAATTAACGGTAAAAAGACGGGCGCGGCGAGCGTAATGATTTATCCAAAGAAAAACTCTTACCTGAAAATAAATTCTAAACCTTACAGGGGAAAATTTCTTATAAAAGTCGATTCGGGCTCGGTTACCGCGATAAATCATGTGGCGCTGGAAGACTATCTCAAAGCGGTCGTTCCTTCGGAGATGGAGCAGAACGCCGATCTGGAAGCTTTAAAGGCGCAGGCGGTCGTTGCGAGGACATATGCGCTGGCGACTAAAGGAAAACATAAATCGGCCGGGTTCGATCTTTGCAATACCACGTGCTGCCAGGTCTATAAAGGCGTCAGCGAAGAAAATCCCCGTACCACTAAAGCCGTTGACAGCACGCGCGCGCAGGTTATATATCATTCGGGCAAGCTCATAAACGCTTATTATTCGGCGTCATGCGGCGGCTATACCGAATCCGTCGAGGAAGCGTGGCCCGGAGCGCCGGCCGTAAGATACGCCAGGGTAATAGAATGCCCGCACTGTAAAAAAGACGCTAAAATGTCGTGGACTTATAAAATACCTCAGGCCGAGTTCGTTAAAAAGATGAGAAAAGCCGGTTTCGCCATTAACGGCGTAGATTCCGCCAGGCTTTATGATAAAACCCGCTCCGGAAGGTTTAATACGGTGGAAATGAAGGGAAGCTTCGGAACGCTTTATTATTCGTCGGAAATATTCAGAAAGGTATTCGGCAACAATAATATACGGTCTTCTTTTTTTAATATTGTCATAGATAAGCCAAAATCTGTAACTAAAAACTTTAAATTTAATGGAATTGATGATATAATTAAAGCGCGAGCCGATTATAATACGGATTTATTAAACGGGTATGTGACCTTTAAAGGCTCCGGTTACGGCCACGGCGTGGGAATGTGCCAGCACGGGGCAAAAAAAATAGCCGCTTCCGGCGGCAGCTTCAGGCAGATAATAAATTATTACTTTACAAAAGAAGTTAATATAAAGAAAATATATTGAAATAAAGAAGTGCAGGTGAAAAACTATGTTTAGTTTTGGGTCTTCAAAATCGGCAATCGGGCTTGACGTAGGGACTTATTCGGTAAAGATGGTGCATATGAAAAAAGGAAGCGCGGAGCCTCAGATATTGAGTTTCGGCATCGCGCATTTTCCACACGAAGGCGCCGTGGCTTCCGACGGTCAAATCGTCGATCCTAACGCGGTTTCGGAAGTCATCAAGGAGTTGTTTAAATCTTCGAAAGTCAAGCCCACGAACGTCGTGACATGCCTTTCGAACCAGAATATCATATCCAGGTTTATCAAAGTGCCTATGATGGCCGACAACGAGCTTGAAGAAGCCGTAAAATACGAGGCCGAGCAATACGTGCCTTATGCCCTGGATGAAATGAACCTGAGCTTTTACAAGCTTTCGCAGGTCGAAGAAGACGGCATCGCGCAGCATTTCATACTTCTGGTGTGCGCGCAGAAAGACATACTTAAAAACTTCCTCAACACGCTTAAAAATGCAGCGGTTACGCCTCAGGTGGTAGACGTTGACAATCTGGCAATTATCAATTCGCTGGAAAAAGCTATCCGTCCGGACGAAGTTACCGCGATAATCGATATAGGAGCCAGTTCTACTAATATAAACATTATAAAAGAAGGCGTGCTCAAATTCACGCGTAACATTTTAATCGCCGGAAACAATATAACCAACGCGATAATGAACGTGCTCAAGCTGGATTTCGCTCAGGCTGAAAATATCAAGACCGAAGAAGTGGTCGTATCCACAAGCGAAGACAGCGAAGACAACGACGTATCAGAAGTCGTAAGAAGCATCATCGAAGAGCTCGCTTCTGAAATAAGGCGCTCCTTCGATTACTATAAAGCGCAGCACCGCGAGCATACCATAAACAGGATACTTCTTTCCGGCGGCACGGCGAAACTTAAAAATCTCGATGTGTTTTTAGCTAACGAATTGGGCGTCGAAGTCGAAAAAGCCAATCCGTTAGAAGGAATAGTCGCAAACGTGGCTAATGTCGATCAGTTGAACGAGCACCTGCTTGAATTGACGGCGGCAATCGGCCTCGCGCTTCGTGAGGTGATGTAATAATGATTAGAATTAACCTGCTTCCGCAAAAGAAGCGGATGCAGCTGCCTAAAATACCGATAGGAACTATTTTAGGCGTGCTGATACTGATAGGACTCGGTTATTATCTGTGGGTCGTCCAGGAAGAAAATTTTCAGGCGCAGCTCGAAGACCTTCAAAACCAGATAAAAGAAAAAGAAAGAAAGAAAAAACAGGTGCTCGCGGATAAACAGGAAAAATTATCCGCCATAGATCAGCAGATCAACTTGTACCGCCAGCAGGTCAACCTTATAAAAAGGCTGATCGGCGCGGACATGGTAGCATGGAGCGTCGTTTTTGAAGACCTCACATACCTGGTCCCGAAAGAAACCGTCTGGCTTAAAAGCTTTCAGTGCGAAGGCGAAGCCAAGATTCTCATGCAGGGAACCGCTCGAAGCGATCCGAACTTAGACCCTAAAAAGAACGAAGGCAAGAAAATAATGACTTCCATAGCCAAGTTCATTGAAAATCTCGATGAATGTTACTATATAGATAACGTTTATCTGTCGAGCTCTCAAAAGTCGCAAATGCACGGCCAGGATATTTATCAGTTTTCTCTGTCCGCTAAAATCGACAGGACCAAGAAAAATAGCGGCGAATCCGATAGCGCTGGCGGAAGCTCTCCTGCCGGCGGCGGTAGTGCGGGTTCCGGCTCGAATGGAGGTGGCGAATAATGAATAACACCAAGATAATGATATTTATATTGTTCATAATAATAGCCGCGTCGATGGTCGGCGTGTGGTATTTCGTGAACTACAAGGAATTCGAAATACAGTACGAAGACAGAATGGCCACCATAGAAAGCCTTGACAAAGCGATCGCCAACGCGGGGCAGGTCGAAGAAGACCTCAAACGCAAAAACACCGAGCTCGCCGAAGTGAAAGAAGAATTCGAAAAACTTAAAAAGAAGGTCCAGGTAAGAGTAGATATACCTAAACTTCTTAAAGAAACCGAACAGGCTTCTCTGGACACCAAAGTGAAGTTCAACGAAATTAAGATAGAAAACCTCGTGCCTTACGAGGGATATTCCGAAATTCCAATAGAACTTCAAATCGTCGGCGGTTATCACGACCTCGGAAAGTATTTAAGGAAACTTGAATATATGAAACTGTTCAACGTTAACGCCGGTACGCTTCAGCTGCAGCCGTTTATCGGCCGCGAAGGCTCGAATAAAGTGGAAATCAATATGACGCTTAACGTAAAATCTTTCGTTTTAAACGATACCGGGGGGTTATAAAATATGAAAGAATTAATATTAAAAAAGAATATATCTATTTTAAAAGCGGTCCTTTTTTTGTTCGTCGTATTCTGCCTTTTGAGCTGGATAAATCTTGCGGTAGCCCAGGACGAAGCCGCTCCTGCTCCCGCGGATGCATCAGCTCCCGCGGCTGACGGCGCCGTCGCTCCAGCCGCCGAAGGCGAAGCTCCGGCCGCGGCAGCGCCGGAAACACCTGCGGCATCAGAAACTCCAGCAGCCGCTCCCGCAGAAGAAGTTGAAGAGCCGTTCAAGGAATATGAACCCAAGGACAAAAGCAAAGACCCTAAAGACCCTTTTAAACCGCTGATCGCTCCGCCGCCGCCGGTTACGCCGCCGCCGCAGCAGGCTATTAATATCCAGCAGAAAAAAGAAGTCCAGGTTCCGCCGCTGCCTATAAAAGTTACGTTTATCGTAGGCTCCGACGCGAAAAAAGTAGCCGTGCTTCAGCTTAATAATAAAACTTACGACATGTCGGCCGGCGAGCAGGAAGATTCGGGCCTTTTCAAGGTGCTTGAAATCAGCGACACAAAGGTTAAGATATGGGACTCGAGGGTGCAGAAAGAACGCGACATACCTCTTCAGGGCATGTAAAAACGATATCGTTTAATTGTTAAAATATTAAATAAATATCTATCAAGTTTTCGAATTAATTTACGATATACATTCATAGCACTAAAAGCAATAACACATTTTTTTTAATAGTTGTATAGTCAATAACAAATTTAATCAACATACGAAGAATCAAGGGAGGTATCTTATGAACCACAGGTCTATCAATTGCAATCGTTTCGGGCCGCAAGCCAAAAACGGCCTCGCGCTTGCAATTTTTATTTTTTCCATCGTAGTAGGGCAGATGGCGCTGATAACGCCGTTATGCGCGCAGAGCGGAAGCTCCAACGAATACATTTCGATGAGCACGCAGGGCGCGGGCGAAGATATTCGCCAGGTAGTGAAAACGATCGCTAAGCAGGCTAACGTTAACATCCTCTGCGACAGATCGGTTTCCGGAAAAGTAGTTTTTTCGCTGAAAGACGTTTATTACGAAACCGCATTGCAGCTTATCGCTAAAACCAATAACCTCGCGGTAAGAAAAGAAGGAAATACTTTTATTATCGGCCAGGCGAAAAACCTGGCGGAAGGTTTCGACAGAAACACCACCAGAAACTATAAGCTCAATTTCGCAAAACCCGAAGACGTTCAGAAAACGATATCCGAAGTCTATAAATCGACGACGGGCACGCCGCTGAAAGTCGCAGTGGATAAACGAATCAACTCTATCGTCGTGCAGGGCACCAAAGAACAGCTCGATCAGATTTCAGAACTCGTTAAGCAGCTCGACGTGAAAGTGCATCAGGTTTTAATCGAAGCGAAGATAGTCGAAGTGTCTACCACCGGTTTACGCCACATCGGCATGAACTGGGGATGGGGCGCGGGCGCATACGCCGAAGGCAAAACCTCCGTTGGAACGGGTAAAATTGCGGCAGTTACCGAAGCGCAGGCTAAAAACGCCAGCTCGGCATCATACCGCCCGGAATTAAACAGCCTTGCATTGGGCGGCCAGTCGGACGTTTTCAAACTGGGCGATTTTTTCAGGGGCCCGATGTTCTTCGAAGCTACTTTGAACGCTCTTGAAACCAGCGGCCACGGCAAGACTCTTACTAATCCTAAGATCGCTACTCTCAACGGCCAGAAAGCCAATATCGAAGTCGGCAGAAAGATCGCTTATTATACAGGCGGCGATCAGGGCGCAGGCGAAAAAGACGTAGGCGTTAAGCTCGTTATTACGCCTCAGATCAACGACGAAGGCTGGATCACGGCGGAAATCGCCCCTGAAGTCAGCTTCCTCGAAGGTTACGACGCCGCTACCGGCAAACTTCCTCTTATCGGCCGAAGAATCGCCAATACCGTCGTAAGGGTTAAAGACGGCGAAGAAATACTTATAGGCGGTCTCATCGACGAGGCCGGAACCTCTGATTCTTCGAGATTCCCGGTGCTTGGAAACATTCCGCTGCTCAAGACGTTCTTTTCAAGTAAAAAGAACGACGAAAGGACCCAGCAGCTGATTATTCTGGTCAAGCCTTCAATCATACCGGAACAGGAAAGTTAGCTTAGGCTCAAAAGCCGGTCCGGTTGAAAAATAAAAAAAGCCCGCTTCAAACGGGCGTACAAAAAATAAAAAACCGCCGTAACCCGGCGGTTTTTTATTTTTTATACTGAGCGATAAAACTTTAATGATTGTCTAGCTGTTTAATTAAGTTAATTCGAACCGCTAATCTTCTATGTCGTCGCCGCCGTCGAGCGCGGCCTGCTTTTCGTTTAAAACATTTTTCAGTTCTTCCCAGCCCGGATATACTTTTATTGCCATATCGTATATTTCATGGGCCGATTTTTCGTTGCCGGCCGCCCTGAAAGCCCTTATGAGCGTTATATACATATTGCCGAGCCTTTTATCCACGGTTAATGCCTGGTTTAAAAGGCGGAACATT
>MWBZ01000085.1 GCA_002069765.1 bacterium ADurb.Bin243 | reverse complement strand
TTGTTCGTCTGCTACTTTCTTTTGTTGTGCTTGTATTTTTTTATTTGCTTCCTCGTCAAACTTTGCAAGTGCTTCGTTACGCTCATTGTTGATTTTAATTTGCAACGCCAACTCTTTTTCGTTATCGCTATTGAGCAAATCAATTTTATCTTGAAATGTTTTATTTAACTTTTCACGCCGTTTTCTAGCCGTTCATACGCAAAGAGGCTGTTTTGATTATGCGCGCGGCGGCGAGATGGCCGTTAAATTCGGCTATATAAGCCGCGGTTTTACCGTCGTTATCCTTAGCTTCGGCCGAAGCGCCGCAATTGATGAGGATTTTTATTATATCTTCGTTTCCGTTGTGGGCGGCCGCTATCAGGGGCGTTTTTCCTCCCGCGTCCGCCGCGTTGCAATCGGCTTTATTGTTAACGAGCAATTGTACGGCCTCAAAATTATTGGCTGCGGCGCTTTCTATAAGCGGGGTCCTTTCGTCGTTGTCCCTTTCGTTTACGTTTGCGCCGGAGCTTATAAGGGCTTTCATCGACTGAATGTAGCCTCCGCGCGCCGCTTCCATAAGCGCCGTGCGGCCCTTTACGTCGCGCGCGTTGACGTTCGCGCCGTGTTTAATGAGATTGAGGGCGATCTCGAAATTGCCGCGAAGGGCCGCTTCCATAAGCGGCGTCCTTTCGTTGTCGTCGGCCGCGTTCACGTCGGCGCCGGCCTCTATCAGCCTGTTGCAGAAAGAGGTCTTGCCGAGCAGCGCGGCGTCGTGCAGAGCGCTGCGGCCGTTGTCGTCGAGCGCCTTCACGTCGGCGTCGCTGGCTATAAGCGCTTTTACGATATCCATATTTTCGCCGTAAATCGACGCGGCGGCTTCGTGAAGGGGGGTTTTGCCGTTATCGTCTTTCAGGTTTACGGCCGCGTTTTTCTTTAAAACGGTCCTTATGAACTCCCAGTTGCCTCGAAGCACGGCGTCGTGCAGAGCGCTTCTTCCTTCGTCGTCGCGGGCGTTTATATCGGCGCCGTTTTCGACGAGAAGCGAAGTTATCAGAGCGCTGTTGGCAGAAAACGAAGCGGCGGCTTCATGCAGGGCGCTGCGCCCGCTGTCGTCGCGGCTGTTAATGTTTACGCCCTTTTCGATAAGCACTTTAACGGCCTCGGCGCCGTTTTTGCCCGAAGCGTAGATAAGCGCGGTGCGGCCTTTGTTGTCTTTCGCGTTTACGTCGAGGCCTTTATCGATAAGCACTTTTAAAGTTTCTATATTGTTGAGGTTCTCCTGCGAAAATAAAACGGTTTTGCCGTCGTTATCGCGGTTATTCACGTTTATTCCGCTTTCTACGAGCATTTTAAATATGGCGTCGTAGCCTTTTTCGCGGGCCAGGGCGAGCGCGGTTTTGCCGTCGTTGTTTTTAACGTCAACGTCGGCGCCGGCGGTTATGAGGCCTCTTACCACGTCGTAATGGCCGTTTTCTACGCCCATTATGAGCGCGCTCCTGCCGAGGCGGTCTTTGGCGTCTATATTGGCGCAGCGCGTCGCGAGAAGGTTAACCACGTTGGCATGGCCGGCTTCGGCGGCTTTCATGAGCGCCACGGAACGGCAGTTATCGCAAATGTTGGCGTCGGCGCCTTTTTCGACGAATAACCTCACTATGTCTATATGGCCCTTTTCGGCGGCGCTCATAAGGGCCGTGGCGCAATAATTGGTTTGCGCGTTTATGTCGGCGCCACGGTTGATAAGCAGTTCGGCGATTTCGGCATGCCCCTTTTCGGCGGCGTACATCAGCGCCGTCGTGCAGCATGTCGTCTTGGCGTTTATGTCGGCGCCGCTGTGAACGAGGAGCCGCGTTATTTCTTTATTTCCGTGATCGGCCGCGATCATGAGGGCGGTGATCATGGAAGACGAGTATTCGTTGACGTTCGCGCCGTTTTCCAGAAGCAGCTTTACGTTTTCGCAGTCGTTGCAATCTACGGCCTCCATCAGGGCCGTTCTTCCGTTTTCGTCCCTGAGGTTGACGTCGGCGTTAAGGTTGATAAGCAGTTTAGCCGTTTCCGTGCGGCCGCATTCGCAGGCGCGCATAAGCGGAGTGCGGCCCCTGGAATCCCTGGCGTTGACGTTGACTCCGTGATGGACAAGATACCTCACTATGGCGATCTGGCCGCACTCGGCCGTTTCGTTGATGGCCGTTTCCACCCATTTTCTCGCGGGATCGAATTCGTGTCCGTTTTTTATGAAAAGATCGGCCACGTTGTCGTAGCCGCGCCAGATGGCGAACATCAGAGAGTCCCAACCCTCGCGGTCTTTCATTGTAGAGTCCGCTCCGCTGGCTAAAAGCATTTCGCATATATCGTAATAACCGCGCCAGGCCGCGAACATAAGCGGGGTCCACCCGTCTTCCGTCGCCGCGTTAACGTTAGCCTCGTTATCTACGAGCAATTTTACGGTATCGAGATAACCCTTTTTAACGGCTTTATGCAGCGCCGTTTCGCCGTCGATTCCGCAGTAGTCGATATCGGCCTTTTTTAAAATTAAAACCCTTAATAATTCATTGTTTCCGCGTCTCGCCGCGTCGATTAAATTTTCATTTATCTTTTCCATCTCGAGCCTCCTTTCGATTATAATTTTCCGAACTGTTTTTAATAATATAATAAAGCCGGAATGCGCGCCGAAAAAACGCGCAATCAATAATTACGCCCGCGCAAATAAATTATGAAAAAGGAATATTGAGATTAGGCGATTCTTTAGGGGATAGACAATATATAAGCCGGCCGGGGCGGCACGCAATCAGACGATCTATAAAACCGAAGAGAAGCGCAATATTACATTTTTTGAATATAACGCGCGGCCCGTTTATTAATTTTATGCCTGAAACGCTCATATATTTACCCCCTTTCCCGAAAAAGGAAAAGAAAGGGATTGTTAAAGAAAAAATCAATTCCCTATATTTATTGTATCAATAATTCCGGCATTTGTCAAAACAAAATCGATATTTTTTATTTTATTTTTTTTACTTACCTTTTTCAATGATTTTATGGTATAATGTCTTTAATCAATATTTAATTAAATTTCTTTATATAAGCAAAAGGTAATTTATGAAAAAAAGATTCATGCTATATCTTTTCATAACGATAGCTTTGACCTCCTCTATAATAACCGTCTTTATTGGCGCTTATTCAAAATCCGTCATATCCGAAAATCTTGAAAATATCAAAAACGACACTGCTCTGAGGCTGGAAAATCAATTTATCATATACGACAATTTTTTACTGATGATAGAAAGCGAGCTGAAACAAAAGGCTAAAAAAGCGCTTTTAAATTTGTCGTCCGGTTTTTCCACTTACGAATCCACCCAAAAACCTTCCGCTGAAGATTTAAAAATTCTCGCTGCCGCAAACGGAGTAGATGAAATATATTTCATTAACAAGAGCGGCCTTGTCTACAATACATCCTTTAAAACCGACCTCAATTTAAATTTAATGGCCATTACCGATTTCGCGCCGTTTTTGACAAGCGTATTCCATAAAAACGAAGTCGTTTTTCACCGGCTTTCAAATTCGACGCTTACGGGGGCGATCAATCTTTATGGTTATTATTACCCGAAAGACCGCGAATACGCCATTGAAGTATCATTAAACGTAAACGATTATCTTAACAAAATTTCTCCTAATTTCTGGCAGAAGACCATTAAAAATATATTTCACAGCCAGTTGAAGTATGTTTCATACTTAAAGCAAATCGATATTTACGCCATGAACGATAAAAAAATCTGGTCTTTCATTAACGAAGGCAAGGCTGTAACGCTTAATCAGGAAATGCTCGAAAGAATTTTTAAAGAAAAAGAAGTCAAGCTCGCTCACGAAAATTTTTTGACTGTCTATAAAGCGATTTCATTCGAAAACAAAGATAATTCATGGTCGCCGTCGCAGGTAATACTGGAAATGAACTTCGACTACGGGGCCATAGATAAGTTCGAAACGCAGGTAATTTTCTATTCGTTCATAGTCTGCATAGCGATAATACTTCTCTCTTTCCTGATATCGTCTAAAATACTAAACAATTATATAACAAAAAGGATCATAAATATCAACGATGCTCTAAAAGAAGTCGCCGGCGGTAATTATTCCATAGTTATTAAAGACGAAGGCGACGATGAAATAACCGAAATCACATCCAATGTCAACGAAATGAGCGCAACCATATTCAAGCATGTAAGCTCGCTCGAAGAGCTCATGCCCATTTGCGCTTCGTGCAAAAAGATACGCGACGACAAAGGCTACTGGGAACAGGTTGAAAGTTATTTCACCCGGCGTTCCGGAATCAAATTTTCTCACGGAATGTGCCCGGATTGCACTAAAAAATACTATCCTGAATATTACAACAAAAAAATGGCCGCCGCCCAAAAAGATGAGAGAGGCGAGCCCCAGCATTAACCATTCACTATCCACTCTACACTATACACTGATACACATCCCACACGAAAAGAAAAAAAGCCTGTTTTTAAATCCCGCTTAAAAAAAAACAAAAATATCTTTTAAAAAAAATAAAATTATGATATAATTTTAATCCATAATAATCACCAAAAATTCTAAGGAGATAAAAATGAAAGAAGGCAAAATCGTTCAAATTATCGGCCCGACCCTCGACGTCGAGTTCGATGAAGACCATCTGCCGGAAATTTATAACGCCATCGAAGTGCCGTATGAGGCGGAAAAAACCGTAATCACGGTCGAAGTAGCCTCGCACCTGGGCAACAACCAGGTCCGCTGCATTTCGATGCAATCCACCGACGGCCTGCAGCGCGGCATGAAAGCCATAGACACCGGAAGGCCCATTGCTGTTCCGGTAGGCGAAGAAACTCTCGGGCGCGTTTTTAATCTTCTCGGAAAGCCTATCGACGAAGGCGCCCCCATTAAAACCACCGAAAAAATGCCTATCCACAGATCAGCCCCCACGCTCAAAGAGCAGGGCTCCTCTATAGAAATATTCGAAACGGGCCTTAAAGTAATAGACCTTCTCGCACCTTACATGAAAGGCGGAAAAGTCGGCCTGTTCGGAGGCGCCGGCGTCGGCAAAACCGTTTTAATTCAAGAGCTCATCCATAACGTCGCGCAGGAACACGGCGGCGTGTCGGTATTCTGCGGAGTCGGCGAACGCACCCGCGAAGGAAACGATCTCTGGCTCGAAATGAAGGAATCCGGCGTTATAAATAAAACATGCATGGTCTTCGGGCAGATGAACGAGCCGCCGGGCGCGCGCCTTCGCGTAGCTCTTTCAGGGCTCACCATGGCCGAGCATTTCCGCGACCAGAAAAACCAGGACGTTCTTTTATTCATAGATAACATATTCCGCTTCACGCAGGCCGGCTCCGAAGTTTCAGCTCTGCTCGGTCGCATGCCTTCCGCGGTCGGTTATCAGCCCACGCTCAGCACGGAAATGGGCGATCTGCAGGAACGCATCACGTCCACCAGGCAGGGCTCCATCACATCGGTTCAGGCAATATACGTTCCCGCGGACGATCTCACCGATCCCGCTCCGGCCACGGCGTTTTCGCATCTCGACGCCACCACGGTCCTTTCGCGCCAGATCGTCGAGCTCGGCATCTATCCCGCGGTAGATCCTCTCGCCTCCACTTCCAAGCTGCTCGACCCCAATATAGTCGGCGAAGAGCATTACAAAATAGCGCGCCAGGTTCAATCCATACTCCAGAAGTATAAAGACCTTCGCGACATCATCGCGATCCTCGGCATCGACGAACTTTCCGACGAAGACAAACAGGCGGTCGCCCGCGCGCGCAGAATCCAGAAGTTCCTGTCGCAGCCGAACTTTGTCGCCGAGCAGTTCACCGGATTCAAAGGCCGTTACGTCAAAGTAAAAGACACGATCCGCTCGTTCAGCGAAATAGTCGAAGGCAAATACGATCACATACCCGAACAGTGCTTCTTTATGTGCGGCGCCATCGACGACGTCTTAGAAAATTACGAACAGTACCAGAAGCAAAATCAGTAAGGGAAGGTATCAGCTATGCCCCCTAAATATAAATTCGAAATAGTGACAATGGATTCGCTGGTCTTCTCCGCCGAAGACGTCGAGTCGGTCATAATGCCGGCGGCAAAAGGCTATCTCGGAGTGCTGCAGGGCCACACGCCTTATATAACGCAGCTTTCCTCCGGCGACGTTACCATAAAAAAAGACGCAGCTTCGCCCGTTAACGATGCAGAATGGTCCGTCAGCGGAGGGTTCGCAAAAATACTCCCGGGTTCGGTAACTATATTCGCCGATAAAGTAGAAGAAAAGCGCGTCCACAAAGACGAAAAGCATACGCAGAAATAAACGCAAAGTAAAATACGCTAAAAAAGCCGTCCGATTTAATTAAAATCAGGCGGCTTTTTTATTTAATATCATTGGCCGCGGCAGGCGATTTTAAAAAATTATCCTGTTAAGATTTATTGCCGCCGTTTTCGATAATTTTTTTAATGGCTTCGATTTCCTTGAGCAGCGAAACGTTCGCCTCTTCGCGGTTTTTTAAATTTTCTTTTCTGAGGCGCTCTATGGCTTCGGTAAGCTGTTCGTTGGCGAGTTTTCGGTTGCTGGCGTTTTCCTTTCTGAAATTATGAAGCTCGGCCTGCATCGCGTCGAGCATTTTTTCTAGAGTCAGAGTATTATCCGAAGTCATTTCGTCAACGAATACTGCATTCGCTATGGACAGGCCCAGTATGCCGCCCACGATCACCGCTATCATAAAGTAAATCCTTATGACGATGGCCGCCCCGGCGCTGGTCGTTGCCCGGGCCGCAATCTCGTCTGGAATGCCGTACCAGCCTTCTATGGTAAAGACCTTAAACATCGTATAGGCTGAAATCATAGGATTGGAGAAGTATTCAGGCGCAATCGACGCGAACAGGATAGTCGCTCCCATCGAAAAGATTATATTGAGCAGCAGAAGCGCCAGGAAAACGGCGATCGAAGCCTTGAGCGCGCGTTTTACGCCAAGCCAAATTTTCGGCCCGTCGGGTACGAAACGCAGCAATTTGAAAAAACGGGCGAGGCGACCCAGGCGCAATATCAAAACGGCCGAAAATATTTTAACGTCGAAAAAAGGTTCCAGCAGTGTAGGCGTGCTGGTTATAACCACGAAGAAATCGAAGCGGTTCCAGTTATTGTCCCAGTATTCTTCGCTGTCTAAATACATCATTTTCAGAACGGCTTCCACTATGAAATAAATGACGCAGCAGTAATCCACCCATATCAGCCTGCCGGCCGTGGCCGCCGAAACGTCCGGAAAGGCGTCGAGAAACATGACGGCCGCGTTGAGCATGATAACGCTTATTACGGTTTTTTCGGATATGATAAAATTGACGATTTTACTTTCGATTGTTTTCATAACTGCATGATTTTAAATTATATTTTATAAGGAGTCAATCAATTTTTCAAATTCATCTATATTTTTAAAGACGCGCGCCTTTTTTTCGATTTTTTCCAGATACGCCGAAGCGGCGCCGCCGGTATAGTCGAGCTCGTTAAAATCCCTGCCTGCGCAAATAATATTAACGGCAGCGGGGAGCGCAAGGTCTTCGGCGAACTTAAGGTTAGCGAGATTTCCGGCGCCTATGGGAAAATCGCATACCACCACGGCCGAACTCGCTTTAATATATTCTAAATTTTTTATATAGTTTTCTTCGCTTATGGGCCTGTAAGGCTCTTCTTCGACCATCGGCACCGAATTAGCCCGGCAGAAGCGCCAGTCGGAGTCGCCGGCGTTCAGCACACCGCAGCTGACGCTGAAATTGCGTTCGATGAGCCTCGCTATTATTTTTTCGCCGGAGCCGCCGCCGCAAATAACATGCACCCTGCCGCGGACCCCGCCGGAGCCGGGCCGGGCGTTCGAAAAACCCGCCGCGCCGAAAAAAACGGAGCCGAGCGTTCTGTAGTTGAGCACTTCGAACGGAGCGCCCTGTTTGAGTATCCGCCCGTCGTTTATGAGTATTATTTCACCGCAGTAATACGCCGCCATGTTTAAATCGTGCAAAATAGCGGCCACGGTAATGCCTCTTTCCGCGTGTTCTTTTTTTAAGATTTCAAAAAAGGCCTGCTGGTTTTTATAATCGAGATACGAAACCGGCTCGTCAAGAAGAAGGACGCGCGGCTTTCTAAGGAGCACAAAAACGAGCTGCACCAGGCGCGCTTCGCCGCCCGACATGGAGGCGATACTCCTGTTTTTTAAATATGAAATATTCAATTTTTCTAATAATTCGTCTATTTCCGAGCAGCTTGTCTTGGAGGGGTCGGCGTTTGAAAGCTTTAAATACTCGTAAGCCGAAAGCCTGAGGCCGTCTTCGCTTTGCTGCGGGATATAGGCGCGTTCCCGGGCGAGTTCGCCCGCCGTGACTTTCGCGAGCTCCCGCCCGAAAAATTCGAGACTGCCCGCATATCCTTTTCTATAACCGAGCATGATATCGAGAAGGGTGGATTTTCCGGCGCCGTTAGGCCCTACTATGGCCGCGAAAGAGCCGGCTTCGATAGCGAAATTGATTCCGTTTATTATATTTTCGTCTTCTCCTTCGAAGCGATAGGTAAGAGCGGCCGCGCGAAATGCAGGCGGCGCGGCGTTACCGGCGTTACTGGAGCCTTTGTTATCCGTTCGCACGCGCGCCCGCCTTCCGCTGCCCGGCTAAAAGAAATATGAAAAAAGGCGCTCCTACGAGGCTCGTGATAATGCCTATCGGAAAATTTATGGAATCGGCGGCGGTGCGCGAAATCAGATCGCAATATATGAGCATGGTGCCGCCGAGAACGAACGAAAATGGAAGCAGAATCCTGTGGGAATCGCCCACCATTATCCTGGCCGCGTGAGGCACGATAAGGCCTACAAAACCTATAATTCCGGTCTGTGAAACGATAAGGGCGCATATCAGCGAGGCTATAACTAAAAATTTTATCTTATAATAGTTCTGGTCCACTCCGATCGAAAACACCGTCTTTTCGTTTATCCTTAAAAGGTCAAGTATATGCGAATATTTTAATATATAGCAGGCGGCGCCAACGACGAATAAATACGTATAAATTATCTGATCGGCGTACCTGACGTCCAGCGAACCCATAAGCCAGAAAAAAATATTCTGCATGTCTTTCGAAAGGTACATGACCACCGTTAAAAAACTTGAAAAAAAACTGTTCAGGGCTATTCCGGTAAGTATTAAATTATAGCTGGAAAACTTGCGCGCGTAAGATATGGCCATGACCGCGCCTACCGACAATATAGCGCCGGTAAAAGCGAAAGCCGATATAGCGAGCGAAGAATGGAACTTCATGGTTATCGCGAGCGCCGAAAACAGTGCCGCGCCCGCGGAAATTCCTAGCATGAAAGGGTCCGCCAGATAATTTTTTAGCGACGACTGATACACCACGCCCGCGAAAGCGAGGCCCGCGCCCGTTATAAAAGCCGCGGCCATCCTGAGCACGCGCATCTTTAAAATGGCGTGATACCGGCCGTCCGCCTGGCTTTTAAGCATAAGAAAACCGGCGATCTCGCCCGGCGGGATCGCGGCCTGGCCGAGGGAAAAAGAAAGCGCCGCGCCCGCGACGCAAAGCGATAACGCGGTTATAAAATAGAAATACGGTTTAAAACGGATATCGGTCGTCATAATTTTTACGGCTCACTCGGCGGGAGTTATTTCTTCCGCTTCGATCCGGCCTTCTGGATAAAGCCTGTTGTAAAGATCGAGCACGGCTTCTATCACGCGCGGGCCCGGCCTGACGTATATGTTGTAATCTATTTTAATTATATTGGAGTCTTTCACGGCGATCAAATTAGAAAATCCCGGCCGCAGGGCTATTTCTTCGGTTTTAGCGTCGTAGGCCGCCACGATGAACTCCGGATTGTTTTCGATGACCTTTTCAAGGCTCACCGAAAGATTGTCGAGATTGACTTCGTTAAATATATTTACGCCCTGAGCCGCGTTAATGATCTGGTTAATGAACGAAGCGCCGCCTACCGTCATGGGCGGATCGCCCCATATTTCAAAATATACCGAGCGCACTATATTTTTTTGTTTTTTGCGTATCAGCGACGAGAGGTTTTTCATCTTTTTTCTAAGCTGAGAGCTGTTTTTCGGCGCCTTAAGAAGCCCGGCCGCCTTATCTATGGAATCGAATATGCTTTCGATGGAGCTCAAATCAAGGCTCACGGTTTTAACGCCGAACGAATTTAATATTTCCTCCTCGTTGGCGCGCAGCCCCTTCATTGAAAAAACCGCGTCCGGCTTAATTTCGAGGAGCTTTTCGTAGTTGATATTAAGGTCGCCTATTTTCTGGATATCTTTAGCTTCCTGAGGATAATCGCATAACGTCGTAACGCCCTTTACCATAGAGCCCGCGCCTATATAAAATAAAATTTCCGTCACCGCCGGCGAACTGGATACTATGCATACTGGCCTGGTTTCAAACGAGATAGCGCTTTCGGCCGCGCCCGAAAGCGCTTCGCCTTCGCCCTGCGCGAAAGCCGGATAAAAAAACCCGCTCAAAGCCAATAACGCCAGAACGGCGCGCCACGTTTTTTTTAAAATACTCGAATTCTTCATCGATTCACCTTTTCTAATTTTATTACGTTATTTTATGAATTTTGCAATCTATAATATTTGCGTTACCGACATTCCGTCTTCGTAACCGAAAAAATAATTTCGGACCGCTCCTTTCATTTCAAGCTCTTTTAAATAATCCAGATAACGGCGAAGCCCTTCGACTATGCTTTTATGCCGCCCTAGAGTTTTTTCGGGCTCCAGCACTCCCTGAAAATAAATATCGTCCGAAAAAACCACCGCCCCCTTTTTGAGAAACGGCAAAAAAGATTCCAGAATTTCACGGTACTGCCTTTTCATGGCGTCTATGAATAAAAAATCCACTGCGGAAAAAGACGCCGCGGATTCTTTCAGGCGTTCCACCGCGTCGCCCGATATAACCTCTAATACGCCGTTTGCGATAAAAGGCGCCATATTCTGGCTTATCATTTCAAAACGGCGGGCGTCTTTTTCAAAGGCCGTAACCCGCCCGTTGTTTCTGACGGCGGCGTTGACCAGATAACCCGTAGCGTAACCGTTGGCGCAGCCCACTTCGACAATATTCCTGGCGCCGGTAAGGCATGCGAGCATTTCCAGAAACTTTCCGGTGGAAGGCGAAACGGAAGGAATCGACTCCCTGGCCGATTCCTCTCTGATCAAATTAAACAGCTTCTCGCCGCATATTTTTAAATCCATACAAGCTTTAATCTCCGTATAAAATTAAGCGGGCCGCGGCCGCAAAAAAACTCGCGCATTCGGGTTTATAGTTTTTCGACGCTTTTGATTATATCTGAAGCGTCTATCTTATAAACTCTTCCGTCCAGCGTTCCGCAAATCACGAATTTATCCGAATAAGTGACCGAAAAGCAGCCGCCGATCGACGCTATCGGAAAAAATCCGTAAACCTTGGAGTTATTGTCACCCCACATCCTGATTATAGCGAAAAGATCTTCGCCGTTGACGGCGAACATTAAATTATCGTTATATCTTACCGCGTCGATGGCATAAACGCACTTCAGCTTTTCAGAAGAATTATAACGGTCGTATTTTTCGGTTTTTTTATCGTATCTGATAAGTTCGTAAGGTTCCTTTTCGCGGCGTTCGAACGAAAACCACACGCTGGCCGGTTCGTCGTAAACGAAAGCCGGGTGATCTCTGAGCAGATCGCGATTGAATATCTTCTTTAAAATTTTCGGCCTGGCCTGCGCGCTGTCGTATTTGAACGCGGCCGGATCGAAGGAAGGCATTTTATCGGTTATAACGCCGCAGTCGCTTGTTACGAGCATGTAATTAAGGCCCAGCGAAACCGGCTGTTGATAAACTATAAGGCTCTGCAGCCTGCACTTTTTAACTCCGGCGAATTTTTCGTAAGGAACGGTGAACCATCTTGCGAGTTTGATGTCGTAATAAAAAATCGCCTCGAAATTGGCGAGGTAAAGTTTTTCGCCGTAATAGCAAATTGAATACCACATGCTGTTTTCAAAAAGCTCGTCGATGCCGATATCGGTGGCCAGCGGCCCGGAAAGATCGATCATATAAACCGTAGAAGGCGTCCCCACGAATAAAAACTCGCCGTCGCCCGCCATGGCTATAATATCGCACGGCTGGATATATTCGTGCATGAATTTTTCGAGCCGCGGTTTCTTTTCTTTCTCTTTTTCTTTTTCGCCTTCTTTTATTTCATAGGCCTCGCCGGATGGCATAAAGTAAAGGCCGGCATTAGTGGCTATATAAAGTTTGTCTTTATATTTATAAAGAAATTTAACGGCAAGCTCGCCAGTTTTGACGTTTATTTCGCCCGTTTTCGACGCGGCTTCCGCCCCTGTGCCCGCCGCGTCAGGCGAAGCCTGCGAATCGGGGCCGGAAGAATATCCGAGCGCTACTTCGTCCGTTTTGACCGCCAGGTGGTACTCGCCGCTTTCCCCGGTTTTTTCGACGGGTTCCAGTTTCATAGCGTTAATGAGCCTGAGCATGGCGATTTCCCTGTTAGTGTCTTTTGCGAGCCTGTAATCGTAAAGCTCGACGCCGAGCGAATCTATATCGGAAAACATAAGCGAGCTCATACGCTCCGCGAAAGTCAGGGCCGGTTCGACTTCGTTCGAATCTCCGGGAGCGGGTTTCGTAAGAGCGGCCTCGTCCGTTTTTTTCACTTCCGCAAGCGGGCGCTTCGCCTGCTGAACCGTTTCGGTTTTAAGCGCGGCGGGCTGCTTTACGGGCGGCTGTTTGACCGAAGGCGTAATTACCTTTTTAAATTGCGCGGGGGTCTCGCTGACTATGGAAGTAGCGAGCCTCGTCCGGCCCGATTTCGGCCCCGAATCGATCGCGCCCACTTTAGGCGGTTCTTTTTTGGCGAGCAGATTTTTTTCGAGTTTAGAACGCTCTTCCATGGTTCTTTTACGGGCCGCCTCCGCCTCTTCCTGCTTGCGCCGCTCCTCGAGCTGCCTGGCAAGAAATTTAGAGTCCTGGGTTTTTCGTATGGAACTGCCGAGGCCGAAAGACGCCAGCATCAAGATATTGATTATTATAAAGCAGGCGATATCGGCGCCGCCGATAAAAAATCCCCTGTCGTTTCTGTCGCTGAATTTCATAAATCATTCACTATCCACGCAAAGCCGCAAGCGGTCATTTTAGTTAAGCCCCGTCACTTCAAAAATTTCAACGGGCTCGCGTTTGCCTTTGACCATTATAGCGTCCAGAGTTTTAACCTGCACGCGGTCTTTAACCAGCTCGTAAGTGGCCCTGGATATAAGCACCTGGCCGGCCCCCGCGTTGGCTTCGATGCGCGCGGCGGTATTGACCGCGTCGCCTATGGCTGTGTAGTTCATCATCTTCGTCGATCCTACCATGCCCACTACCACGTCGCCGGTGTTGATTCCTATTCCCACGTTGACAGCCGTTTTTCCTTCGCGGATAAGCTGTTCGCGTATTTTAGCGCATTCGTTTTTGATGGCTATGGCCGCGGCGATGGTGTTATACGCGTCGTCTTCCACTTTCGTGCTCATCGGAGCGCCGAAAAGGGCCATGAGCGCGTCGCCTATATATTTATCGATAGTCCCGCCGTTGGCGAGAATTATATCGGTCATAGCGGAGTGGAAGCGGTTGACTATATCTAAAACGACTTCCGGATTTCCGGCAAGCGTTTCGCTCATAGAAGTGAATCCTCTAATATCGGCGAAAAACATCGTGATGGCCCTTCTTTTTCCGCCGAGAGAAAGGCTCGCGGGATTGTTCATTATTTCTTCTATGACCTTCGGGGAAACGAATTTATCGAATATGCTCCTGATCTTCTTTTTCTCTTCGCGTTCTTTGTCGGAAAGCTGCTTTATGTTCTGCAGGTCGCGTTTGGAAAGTTCAAGGTCTCCGGCATTTTTAAGCGCCCATGCCGCGACGTCGGCGATCAGTTTTATTAATTTTTTGGTTTCGTCGTTTAATTCGAAAGTGTCGAAAACTTCTTCGCAGTTGATGACGCCTATGATTTTATTGCCGGCGTCCATCGATACGCTGAATTCGCTTTTGATGTCGAATTCTTTCGAAAACGGCTCGTACTCGGATATTTTTCTGAGCTCTTCGCCCGTATAAAACCCGCCCTCGCGCGAAACCTTGGTTATTATGGTTTCCTCTTCGAGCGGGATGTTCATATTCATATATCTCTGAGGGTCGATATGCTTTTCGGAACATCCGAGAGGGTATATCGAATGAAATTTGGGATTCGAGACCCACACCGAAACCGATTTCGCTCCGATCTGGCGGGCGAAAAGCTTAGTGACGCGCTCTATAATTTCATCGGTTTTTTGATTGGATATTAGTTCGTGTATCTGAATAAGTGTTTCACCCAGGCGGCGCGACTTGACGTTCAGGTCGTTTTTCATCTTAGTTATGACGTCCATGTCTTTCTGGGCCTCGTCGAAATCTTTGCGCTTGTCTATAAGCTTTTTAAGCTGCATTATTTGCGATTTTAAGTCTTCGATGACTGAACGGGAATTTATATTTTTTTCGCGAAGGTCGGTCGCCACGATTGAAATGTAAGAGCCTATAAGCGTAAAAATGGCCATCAGCAAAAACGTGGGGCGGAAATTGACTATGAGCCCCATGGCGTAAAAGAGCATCGCTATAAGGCATATCGCTAAAATAGCCGGGATCGCGATTTGTTTATCGTAATAAAGGGAAACGGTTATAATAAGCGCAAGATACGCCGAAAAAAAGAAAAAAGCCGGAACCGCCGGAGAAAACAGGCCGAGTATCGCAATAACACCCAGAGGCGCCACTACGTATTTCACGAAATCCGCGTCGAAAATTTTCTGGAATATATCTCCGCCGGCCGACGCGCCGCCCGATACCGGGACGACCGCCGCCTGTTTTACCTGCTGGGCGGCGTGGCCGTGGGAATTATCGGAAGGCTGGCCCGCGGCCGCCGCGGCGTCGGAAAAGTTTTTCTTGAGGTAAGACGAAGCGAGAAGTTTTATGGCGGTGCTCTTATCGCGCGCCAGCGTTTCCAGTATCTTTTTAGCGCGCGGCTCGTTAGAGTCGGCTAGCTCGGCCAGCGCCGCGCGCTTTGCGGCGTCGGCCGAAGCGCCCGAAATATTTTTTTCTAATTTATCGAAATCGATTGCCATTTTATTCCAAAACTTTTGAATTAAAAAAGCCGCATAATATCCCTGAATTCATTGTCGGAAAAACATGCGGCCTTGATTTTTAGATTTATAATTACTTTACGAGTTCCATTTTAGTCTTGAGATTGACCGTCGTTTTAACTTTTTTAACGGCCGGTCCGAGGTTGGGCGAGTCGTTTTCGATTTCCTGGTCCATCTTCATATCGTTTTGAGTTTCTACCCTTACTATATGGCCTTTTTCGATATCGAAATATATCTTGCCCGAGCCTTTAGCGTCGATCGTTTTAACTTCGGGGCCGACGCTGATGTTCTGGTCTATGACGGCGCATTTGCGGCCGGCTATCTGCCTGACTTCTTTCAAGTGGTATTCGATTTTCATCGGAATGGGCTGTTTAACGTCGGTCGACCATTTTTTACCGACTTCGACCATTCCTTCGGGAAAGCTTATAGAAACCGAAATAGGATCGTAATTTGAATCGTAGGAAGTCGCGCCCAAAAGTTCGCCGCGTTTGGTTATGGTCATATATACGGTGTTCCCGACGTTTTTAAGATCTTCATATGCGCCGGTGGCGTTTTTAGCTTTACCGGACAGTATCTTAGTTTGAATGTCTATATTGGAGTTTTTATTGTTGACGTATAAAACGCTCTGCTCTACCTGCATTTTAACATCGACAGGCGCTTCGCCTTTATTGCCGGCGGTTTCCATAACGGTAGTGCCGTTCATGGTTATATCGTATTTGAATTTATCGCCCGGTTTGTATTTGTATTCGAGGCTGACTTTTTCAGCCGCGAAAGCGCCGCCGCTCAACACGAGCGTGAAAATAAAAATGATAACCGCGATTGAATGACTTTTAAAAGCTTTCGATTTTAATAAAAACATTTTGCCCTCCTGATATAATAATCATGTCTATTATAGATAAATAATCAGCTTTTGTCAATAAAAAATAATCAGCCGACCTGAAAATAAATATTTTTAAAAAATTTTTATTGACATTCAACCGCTTTTGATGTATAATAAAATCTTTCACAAAATAAATGGAGGTAAGTAATGAAAAAATATTTTTCACTTCTCACTATCGTGATATTCCTTCTCGCTAACTTCGCGGCAGCTTCGGCCGCCGATAATAAAGGCGCCAAAAAGCCTAAACCGAAACCGTCCGCGCAGTCCACTCAGACGAACAACAACAACGGAAATAACAACGACAACGGCGGCGGAAATTCAAACGGAAACTGCTCTGGCGAAAATCACGGCAACTGCAATTCCGGCAATGGTTCCAATAACGGAAACTGCAATCATTCAAATAACGGCTCAAACGGAAACTGCAACCAGTCTAACCATCAGAGCCACCCCGCTTCAAACGCTTCATCCGGCAACGCTTCCGTTCCCGATAACGGCGATAACGCTTCGTCAAACGGTTCAAATTCAGGCCCCGACAGCTATGACGACGGCGGCGACCCTTACACCGGCTCTTCTTCTAACGACGACGGTCCGGATTCCACCGGCGGATACTCCGGCTGCGGCGATTCATGGAGCGGCTCCAACAGCGGCGGCTTCGACGGCTCCGGATCGGTATCGTTTTAATCCCCTTAATCTCATTACAAATTTAAAATACAGGCTATTTTTTAATAATTAAATATAAGCGGACGGTATTGGATAACGTGATTATAAATTATAAGCTCATGTTAAAAAATTACCGGCCGCTTTTGTTTTATAGAGCGGCCGGCCAGTTTATCAGTTTTTATTGAGCCTGCTTTTAATGTATTCGATTTCCATAACAAGGCTGTTATCGGATTGGATCTCCAGCAGCTTTTTATAATAATACAGCGATTCGCTGAACTGGCCTAGTTTTCTATAAAGCTTCGCAAGCGCGGAAATAATGACCGGATCGTCCGGGGCTATAGAATAAGCTTTTAAATAGCAT
>MWBZ01000084.1 GCA_002069765.1 bacterium ADurb.Bin243 | reverse complement strand
TTCCCGCCTGTTCGCTTGTGCGGCGAGGCCAACTTAAATGTTGATTTATTTGCGATTATCTGATAAAATAACTTCATACTAATCGATTGCGAGGTCATGATGGACGATATCTCCGGTCTTATAAAACGCGCCGCGGAATATAAAAACGTTTTCGTGCAGACGCACAATTTTCCCGACCATGACGCTCTGGCGGCGGCTTACGGGCTGCAGTCGCTTCTGGAAAATTACGGAGTGAAATCGCGAATCATATACGGCGGCGATATAACCAGGGCTTCGATCACCAATATGATAGAGGCTCTCGGGATAAACGCGGAAAGCGTTTGCGGCATTAAAGACACCGCCGGCGACGCGGTGATAATGGTGGACGGCTGCCGCGGAAACAACAATATGAAAGAATTGAAGAACGCTTCCCTGATAGGCGTTATAGACCATCACGATACCAGCCATGCCGAAGAAATCGCGTTTTGCGATATCCGTCCGCGTTACGGCTCCTGCTCCACGATAATATTCACTTATTTCGAGCGCCTCGGCGTTAAAATTACGCGCGAAACGGCCACCGCTTTACTTATAGGCCTTTGCGTCGATACGGCCATATTGATGCGCAATATCGTAGAAGACGACGTCAGGGCTTATTTCCATCTTTTTTCGCTCGCCGACAATTCTTTCGTTCAATCCATGGTCAGAAATTATATAGAAACCAGGGACCTCGCATATTACAAGCAGGCGATCGAAAATATTAAAATCGAAGGCGATACCGCTTTTTGTTATCTTAAAGAAGGTTGTTCGCAAAACCTTCTCGGCATAATGGCGGATTTTTTTCTCGCGCTGGAAGAAGTCACTTTTGTGATGCTTTGCGCTAAAAATGACGGAAAGATTATTTTTTCGCTCAGAAGCGAAAACGAAAAGTACAACGCCGCGGATATGATACAGGCCCTTTTAAAAGGCCGCGGGTTCGGCGGCGGGCACCATAATATGGCCGGCGGCATAATGAATGAGGCCGGCGAATTCGACGAAAACCTCATGTTCGGCGAGCTCAAGGACCTCATTAAGGCCGCGAGCGAGCTCGCCTGCAGCCGGAAGAGCCCTTCGGGCCTTTCGGCGTTTTAAAAAGGCCAGCGCTAAAGGCCGGAGCCGATTTTTTAAGCTTGAAAGTTCAGAGTTAGAGATATGACTAAAGAAAAAGAGCGAATACATAAAGTCAAGCCTTCAGGGGCCGACGTCTTCGCGTCCGACGTCCCCGTCAGCGACGCGTCCGGGGACCGGTTCAAAAGATGGGGCTTCGCCCGCCGGATTGCGGAAACCATCTCTTCGCGCCGCGATCCGGGAAGCCTTGTGGTGGCTATTTACGGCGCATGGGGCGAGGGCAAGACGACCGTTTTAAATTTTATCGAAAACGAGCTGGTCAAGCATGAATCCATTATATGCGTCCGTTTCAACCCGTGGCGGTTCAGCGACGAAGTGCATCTTCTGCAGAATTTCTTTAAAACCATAGCCGACGCTCTCGGCCGTTCCTCCGTTTCATATAAAGAAAAAATAGGAAAATGGTTCGCGCATTATGCCGGAATTCTCGCGCCCATATCGGTTTCCATGCCGTTTATTTTTGAAATATCGCCGGCGGAGGGCATGAAAAATTTAGCGAAAGCGCTTTCCTCGGTGGAGCTCGAAGACGTGCGAAAACGAATAGAGGGTTTTCTCAACGAAGAAAAAAAACGCATAGTCGTTCTCATGGACGATATAGACCGTCTGGACCGCGCTGAAATACAAAATATTTTCAAGCTGGTGAAGCTTTCGGCGGATTTCAACCATACGGCATACGTTCTGGCGTTCGACGAAGAAATGGTTTCGGCGGCTTTAGGCGAAAAATACGGCACCGGCAACAAGGACGCCGGACGCAACTTTCTGGAAAAAATCGTTCAGGTGCCGCTTTACCTTCCCACGGCCGATAAAGTCGCCCTCAGAAAGTTTTTTTTCGACTGCGTTGACGAAGTTCTCGCGGAAACGCAGATCCGCCTCAGCGAAGACGAAGCCCAGGCTTTCGTAGTCCACTTCGTTTACGGCATAGAAATAAAGCTGCAAACGCCGCGCATAGCCAAATGTTACCGCAACGTCCTTGGCTTTTCCATGCCCATTTTAAAGGGGCATGTCAATCTTTCCGATTTGATGCTTATAGAGGGGATACGGGTATTTTATCCCGTTTTATACGATACGGTGCGCGATAATGCCGAAATTTTTTTAGGAAGCAAATTAAATCTTTACTTGAATTACGAACAGGTAATACGCGCGAAAACGCTCGAGGTAATAAACCGCGGCCTGGAAGGGCTTACGAGCGACGAATGCGAGTCGGCAAAATATCTTCTAAAGATATTGTTTCCGAAACTCTGTGGAATACTGGATAATTTTCATTATGGAAGCGAGTGGGAGGAAAAATGGACTCGCGATCGCCGTATCTGTTCTCAGGAACATTTCGCGAGATATTTTACTTATACCGTGGCCGAAGACTCCGTAAACGACTCGGAGATAAACGCCCTGCTCGATGGCGTGCAGCCCGGCGGCGCAGAAGAATTAACCGAGGCGCTGCGCAAGACGCTCGAGCGTAAAAGCGCTGAAAATTTAATATTGAAGCTTATGAAAAAAGAGAAAAAAATACCTGAAGCGCTCAATAAAGACCTAGCCATAGCGGTTTCACGGCTGGGCCGTTCGTTCCCGCGTCCTAAAACTGCGTTTTCGTTCACCACGGCTTTTTCTCAGGCCGGAATACTGATAGGGCAGTTCGTGCGCAATATTACGTGCATGAAAACGAGGGTCGAAACGGCCGCCATGGTAATAGCCGAAGCGGACCCGCTCCCGTTTTCGCTCGAATGCTTTAAATGGTTCAAAACCACCGATGAAAAAGGCGAACTGAACAGGATATTCCCTATAGAAGACGAGCACGAACTGGCTGAACTTCTGCTGGCAAGGATAAAACGCGAAGCGGATAAAGCTCCGCTTTATTCAAGCTATCCTCAGGATACTCCCAGGCTTCTGGAATTCTGGGCGCACCGCGAATCCAGAGAAGAGACTACCCGATATATAACGGGCACTTTTAAAGGAAACGAAAAAAGGCTTTTCGAATTTTTATTCTGCTATATAGACCAATTTTGCGGCGCCGAAGAGGAGCGGTGCGCGGATGCGAAACCCGACGCTGAGCCGTACAAATCTATAGCCAGAGCGCTGGACGCGGGTGCTATTTACAACGCGCTCAGGCACGTTTACGGAGTGTCGCTCAAAGCCATTTCCAACGATTCCAGGCAGGAAAGGGCGGCGTATTTGTTCTTTAATTCCTATAACGCTTTCAACGAAAATAAACAAAACTGATATCGCGCGGCAATGGCGCTAATTCTTGCGGCGGAGGACAGAACAGTCCTTCGATTTGCGGACGCCGCGTAATTTTATATTTTTATGGAGGTTTCATGCAGCTCTATCAATCAGTAGCGCTGGGCATTCTTCAGGGACTTGGCGAGTTTTTACCTATATCCAGTTCGGCGCACCTTATACTCGTTCCTAAAATAATGAACTGGGAAGATTTCGGTCAGACTTTCGACGTTTCGCTTCATATCGGCACGCTGGCGGCCGTGGCGGTTTACTTTCGCGAGGACATAATAAAGCTTTTCCGCGCCTTTATCGAATCTATCAGGAGCCGTTCTTTTTCCGTATCTTTTGAGTCGAAGTTATGTTACTATATAATTCTGGCCACAATTCCCGGAGCGGTGGCCGGCAAAGCGTTCGAAGACGTGATTGAAAGCTCCGTAAGGGATTCGTTCAACCTGATATCGTTATTGCTTATCGCTATGGGGTTCGTGCTTTTATGGTCGGATAAAACGGGGAAAAAATTTCTCGGTTTCGAAGGGCTCACCCTCAAAAATTCTTTCCTGATAGGGCTTGCGCAGGCGCTGGCTCTGGTACCGGGTTTTTCACGCTCGGGCACTACGATAACCGCGGCGCTTTTGCTGGGGTTTAAAAACGAAGCCGCAGCGCGTTTTTCGTTTCTTCTTTCGATTCCGATAGTTCTGGGTGCCGGCGTTCTTAAAGGAGTGAAAATCGCTAAAACCGGCCTTGGCGAAGTTTCCGCGCTTAATTTCGGCGCCGGCATCCTTACTTCTTTTATCGTGGGATATCTGGCGATAAGTTTTATGCTCGATTATATAAAGACTAAAGGTTTTAAAGCGTTCGCGCTATACAGGTTCGCATTCGGCGCTTTCGTTATCTTATACTTTTTAATAACTGGAAGAAAATAAGGGAATATCAAATTATACAGGTGGTGTTTTATGTCAGGGAAGTTTTTATTTTTTAACAAACGTTTGTCTCTTTTAGCTTTTATCTTATTTTTGCCGGTATTTTTTTTCACGGCTTCGCCGGCGTATTCTTCGATGCATTTCGTCCATCCCGACGGCCTTTTTAATTTTTCGCTCAAATCGAACGGATGGTTTGAAAATCCTATAAACGACCAGCTTTTTTTCGGCCTTACTCCCGCGATGTCGTTGATAATCGAAAACGACAGCCAGAACGTGCTTTTAAGCATCAGTCCTCTTGAAGCGAAGATGTACGGCGAAGAACTCGACAGGGCTTACGAAGTTATTATCGAAAAGATAACTCTGGACAAGGCCAACATGATATTTTTGAAAAACGATTATCTTCATAACGATATCGCTTATAAAGATATTATTTACAAAGATAAGAACGACCTTTCAAACGTGCGCGTAATACTGGCGAAAGATTGCAGGCAAACGGCCGCGCGTACCGGCCGCATTTACGCTTCGATTTTTTATTATCCTAAAAAATCGGATTTCCTCAATTCGGAAGGCGACGTCAATTTCTTCATCAAGACGTTCATGTTTAAAACTGAGCTGGCCGAACCGCTCGACGATAACCTTGTAAGCCTTGGTAAAGGCGCCGACTGTATAGGCGAATATTTAAGCCTTTACGAAACCACCGCCGGAATAGTGGGCGTCAAAAACGGCCAGTCGAAGTCTCCTTTATTTAAAAGCTCTCTGGTAAAATTCAATCAGGTCCTCGAAACCAGCGAAGGCATGACTTCGTTCAAGCTTAATGACGGAACGCTCGGTTTCGTCAACGTCAAAAGCAGGCTCGAGTTTTTGAACATGGCTAATTTAAAGCTCGAACGCGGCGAACTTATCGTTAAAACGGAGCAGCGTTCGTCATCGACCGTGCTATACTGCGGAAATTTCGTGAAGATGAAGGTCAATAGCGGCGTATTTTCGATGTCCAGCCAGCCGTTGGAAGATTCTAACCGTTCGGTGCTAAAGCTTTGCGCCTTCGAAGGCAGCGCCGAAGTCTCTTTTGAATCGAATATAGCCGCCGCGAAGAGCCTTGGCGCGGGAGAATGTCTGACCATAGAGATAAGCGAAGCCGGAAAGCTCGGTTCGATGAATATTTCTGAAGCGGAAAAAATTAAAATCGATCCCGCCGAAAACGCGCGCTGGTTCAGCCGCCTTCTGACGCACAAAGTGGTAGAGGCTTCCGCTTATCTGGATAAATTAAAAAGCTACTAAAAATAATTTTTATATACGCAAATATATCTAAAAAAATCATATAGCGAAAGCGGCCCGCGTATTGTACGGGGCCGCTTTTGTTTTTATAGCCGGTTGTAATTCGTGATTTAATAATAGAGATAAAATTAATTGGGCATTTTTTCGAAATCGATAACGATAACGGGTGCGTACTGGCTTATTTTAGCTATTTCAATCCTTCTTTTCATTTTAAATACGAGCACGTGGCAGCCGAACTGATCGTCGAATTCGACGTTAATATCTTTTATAAGCTGGTGCTGCTGGTTTCTGATGCGCTTTATAGCGGCGTTGGCGTTGGATGAAATTCTGGTTAAATGCACGGGCATTCTTACTTCGTTGTTTTCGGCTGAATAGGCGATGAAATTTTTAAGCGAATGGGGTATTTCGGGAGTGCAGGAAATAACCAGGCGGCCCGTATAGCGAGAGGGCTCGTCGAATTCTTCGTATAAAACGTCCAGCATGACGAGTTCTTTTATATCGTCAGTGCCGCTCGCCGCGCAGACGATAGATAAATTGGGATAGTTCTGTCTTTTTACCGCCGCGAGTTTTTCGAGGGCTTCCTCTTCGCTCGCGTAGCGGCCGACTCTAACTTTTAAAGCGTTGCTTGCGGGATTTTCTTCGGCGCTGCGCAGAAGGTGGAAATAGCCGGGAGCGCCGAGTTCGCCGGCCAGGTTATATATCACGGGTCGAGCGGTTTCGCGGTTTTTAAAAGGGCCGCATTCTATGGTGTAAGGAAAATCCGCGTCCGGAAGATTTTCCAGGACCGCGTCGGTAATGCCGTTAGACCATGCGTCGGGCGAATTGGAAGCGTTCGCCAGCGCTTCTGACGCCTGGTAATTTAATAAAGCCGTAAATGCGAATAATACAAAAATAAATGCAAAAAATCTCATTGTAACATCTCCTTGATATTATATTATTATTTTTAAATTATGTCTCAAAAGACAGTCAGTTGGTTAAAGCAAATTTCATGCCTGAATTTTTATTGAACTAATTATTCCTTAGTTTCGATAAAAATCTATATTGTATCGTTATAAAAATCGTTTAATTTATAGTATTTTAGAATTAAAAATAGCCGCGCGGGATTATGGTAAAAAGCTTATCAATAAAAGATTATCAAGTGAATTGAATGGAATTTGAGCAAAAAAATGAATAACTACTGTGCATCCATATTATAAATTGATCATTATTGAGATTTAAATTGATTTTATTTCGAAAATATATTATAATATATCAAAAATTTAAAATAAAAAAAGAATTTTAATGGTGGAAACTAAAACCAGCGCAAAACAGATAACGATATGTTCCGACATATCTAAAATACAATCGGTCAGGCAGGCTATTTTGGCTGAAATGTCGGACGCCGGGTTCGATGAAGAATCAAAAATGGCTGTCGCTGTGGCTTTGGATGAATGCCTGACGAATGCCATCAAACACGGCAATAAAAATAATAGAAAACTCACCGTTGATATAAATTATAAAATAGCCGCCGGGCGCGTTGAAATATCTATTACCGATCAGGGCCGGGGATTTAACTGGAGGGCCAACAAACACCTTAGCGGCTCGGAAGAATTTACCGGCTACGAGATCGGCGGCAGAGGCCTGTTTATGATAAACAATATGATGACGAGCGTCGATTACAACGACGCCGGAAATCAGGTAACCATAGTCAAGGCCAATTCGGCCGAATAACGTCAAACGTTTATACGTTCAGAATGAAATCCGTCAAAAATATTTCCAATAAATAACGAATCCCGCCGCGATAGCGCCGAATACTATTATTACGGCAACGATATATTGCGCGAACTCCGTATCGGGCTTTTCTTCGCCGCGGTAGACGGTCCCTTTTTTGCGAGGCCGGTCGTCGATTACGGTTTTTATGGGCGGTTTAACCTGAGCGCCCGCGGCTTTTTTTGAATCGTCTCCGGCTTTTCCGCCCGCGTTTCTGGCGGCCTGCGGTTTGTTATACTTGAGAAGAAGGGTTTTGGAAGTTTTCGATTCTTCGGGTTCGGCGAGGATTTTTGTCATTATCGTGCTGTGCTTTATTTTTTTGACCGCGCTTCCTTCTATTACCGCTGCGATTTGCCGGCCGGCATCCGCCGCGGCAGTTTTTGAACCGGCGTCCGGAGCCGGCTCCGCCGCCGTTTCTATTTCGTAATTCACCGCGGTTTTTTCTATGACTATATCCAGCTTGAAATCATGTCCGGCTTTTTCTATTACGGCTTTAAGCTCTTCGATAGTTTTGAATCGTCCTCGCGGTTCTTTTTGAAGGCAGCGGGCGATGAGCATATCTATATAATCCACTATGTTCACTACTTCGTAGCTAAGCCTTTCGGTATCGACGTCTTCATTGTCGAAATAATTTTCTTCCGCGGCGGCTATGAGAACGTCGCAAAAAGCGGAAGGTGGTATCAATTCGCCGGATTCGTCATATTCGGGCCTTGCTCCCGTGAGTGTTTCGTAGTATATAACGCCTACCGAATATATGTCGCTTGCGGCCGTCAGGGCCTTTACGCCTGATTCCTGCTCCGGCGACATGTAGCCGCGGGTGCCGCCGACCATATCTTTATCGAGTATGTTTTCCTCGAATTTAAAATGCGACAGGCCGAAATCTACCAGTTTCAGTTTGAGCGTAGAAGGGTTGATCATTATATTAGAAGGCTTTAAATCGCAGTGCAGAAGGCCGTGATAATGAAAAAAATGAAGTCCGGAAGCTATCTGGACGGCTATTTTTTTAAATTCTTCGAGTTTCAGGGCCTTTTTTTGTCTTATATAAGCGCTGAGCTCTATGCCTTCAATGAATTCCATGACCGAATAGGCATAACCGTCCGCCACGAAGTAATCCAGCGTTGAAACGAGGTGTTCTTCGCCGATATTTTTGGAAAATTCGCATTCGCGCTTGAAAAGGTCTAAAAATAAGTCGTTGCCGAGGCACTCGCTTTTTATAAGCTTGAGTGCGACGAGTTTTTGAAGTTTTATATCCTGGCAACGGTAAACTTTTCCGAAGCTCCCTTCGCCTGCAAAACCTATAAATTTAAAACGCTGGCGGTCTTCGGGCCTTAAATTGTCCTCGAGCTTTTCAAGTTCGTTGATCGGGGAGGAACAATTGGCACAATTCAGCGAGCTGTTGTTATTTATTTCGTTACATTTCAAACAGTGCTTCAAAAATGCTCCCTACTTATCTTTTTTTTCACGGAATTCAAGCCGGAAAGCCAGATCGCCGAACTTTATTTCGCATTCCTCGTGTATTACTTTGTCTTTGATTCTGTCGCCGTTGACGAAAGTTCCGTTAGTGCTTTCGAGGTCTTTGATCTTCACCGATATTTCGCTGAATTCGATAACCGCGTGGCGGCCCGATATAAAAGGCGCTTCGCGAAGGCAGATATCGGCCTGCCTGGAGCGGCCCACGGCGGTGGCGCCGCGCTCTATTTTAAATTCATGACCTTCATAAGGCGGGGTCAGGCAAACGAGAAAGAGTGAATAATTTTTTAAAGAAGAAATATTTATGGCGGCCTTTCTGAAAGCGGCTTTGATATTGTTTTGGCCGTCCGTATTTTCTGCGAGGGATTTTTGATCCGGAGTATGGCGATCATTTGTAGAAGGCTTTTTTACGGCTCTTTCAACGCCCGGTTCGTTCGGCCCGGAAACGGTTTCAGGCTCTGAAAATAAAGATGAACCGCCGTAAAGCCTGCTCATTCTTACGGTGCCGTTTAAAATGGCCTTGGCACGCTTGTCTGCGGCTCTGAATATGAACTGGGCAATTTTACTTTGAGCGTTGTTGTAAAAATTTTTAAGAAGCCCTATTTCCGTCATGAAAAGCGCGGTATAATATTCGCCGGCATCTCCCGGTCTGTAATAAAATTCCCTGGCGCACTCCCGAATGGTTTCTATGGCGGCCAGATATGGCGCGAAGCAGGGTTTTTTTACCGCTTCGCCGAGGTCGAGCGCGTCTTCGAATTCGTCGGCAGTTTTGGGCGGCAGGTTGTTTTTAATCATGAGCGCGTAAGCGCCGTTTACCTTTAGGTGCGTTTCGAAAAGCGCGAAATCGAAAAGGATGTGCCTGTTTGATTTTACATCGTCGAAAGATGTAAGCAAAATCTGGCTGCCGCTGGCGACGAACATTTCACGGGGATTGAGTCCGCCTACTGAAAAAGCTGATTTGTAAGCGCTTTTTTCATTTTTAATAACTTTCAAAAAATTAATTATATCGTTTTTCTTTATCAAATTGGCCATATCTTTGTTTTCGGAAAATGTTTTATTCAAAAGCGCGTTGTAAAAATCTTCTATTAAAAGCGGCGGCGCGCTTTTTATTTCGAAGTCGTACTCTATGGAGTTTATAAGTTTGGCGAGCCGCTCCTTTTTTATTACCGGGTTGAATATAAAGTAGGATCTTTCCAGAAGCCCGCCGCTGCCTTTAGCTGAAACTATAATGGCCCGGTCGTAAGCTTTTTCGATGGTGGCTTTGAATTTATACGTTTCAAAAATTCCGGTTCTATTTTCGCCTTCAATTTTAATAGGTTTGGCAAGGTCGCCGCCTTCGATTTTAACGTTAGGCGGAAACGAGAACAGGCCAAAAACCTTGCCGCCGAAGAAAAGAGATTCGTAATCGTTTATAAGCGCATCTTTACTCGAAACAGGTTCGCCGTAAAAATTCGAAGTGAGGTTTTCCGTTAAAAAATTTTTAACGGCTGTAATAATTTCTATTTTATTTTTGGATTCGATATACTCCACCAGATTAACGCATTCGTTTTTTAGTGAAACTCCGTTAAATTTAAATAAAACGACTCCGAAATCGTCTTTGAATATAAAATCGGCTATTTCGCTGAACCCTTCGACTCCGTGAGAGGTAAGTTTATTAAGGCCTATAATTTCGGATTTCAGAAAATGCCTGAAACCTAGTTTTATAATATGGTATGTAGAGCCGGATGCGCTGGACGCGGAAGGCTGCGCATGGCAGAAAAACAGTTTATACTCATTGGATTTATTGAAAAGAAGTTTTTTGACCGTAACTTTATCGTAGAGAAAAAAAATGCCCGAAACCAGCTCGGATTCGTCTTTGAATAGTGAAATTTCCGGGCTTACCTCGGTTTTTGTGGTAGTGACGATCACTCTTACGGCGCGCGCCTCGTTAAAATCGGGCGTTAACGCCACCCACAGGCGGTAATCGCCGGTCTGCTCGGGGGAGGTTAGCAGAAGAGACGGCATGGTGAGCGTGGCTATAACCGCGCTGCCGGATGTTATTACGGTATTGCTTCCGTCGTCTTTAAAATTCCGGCAGTCTATCAGCTTGTAGTAAATCGTTACCTGCTGACCTTTTTCGCAGTCGATTCTGAACCGTATGTCTATTTCGGAATACGGTTTTAATATAAAAACGTCTGAATTGACTATTTCAAAGTTAGAGCTCATTTTTCCCTGCGACTATAATAATATATTCAAGCGCGTGAATTACTGTAGATTTTTATATTCTACTATGATTTTCATTATTTTTCAAGATTAAATTTAATAAAAAAAATTGCGGCAAGGTGGATCTTCCAGTTGGGTTTGCCGGTAAAATGCGCAGGGGCGCATTTTAATTTGCGCCCCTGCTTAAAATATATTATGATTATATTTTAAAGATTAATTATCTGCCTTTTTTGTTCTGATAGCATTCACGGCAATAAACCGGCTTTTCCTGAACGGGTTTGAAAGGAACTTGCGTTTCTTTACCGCAGTCTGAGCAGTTTACTGTGAAAAGCTGTCTTTCTCTGTCAGCGCCGCCGCCGCGACGATTGTTCATTGAACCGCTTTTGCGCTTAGCGCGGCAGTCTGAACATCTGGTAGGTTCGTTTTCGAAACCTTTCGATTTGTAGAATTCCTGTTCTGAAGCTGTGAAAGTGAACTCTTTTGAGCAGTCGCGGCAAACTAAAGTTTTGTCTTGTAATTCCATGGATACCCTCCCGTAATATTGTAAAAAATTAGTGAATTCTTTGTGCCTGATTTGAAACCCATTTTGTCATAGATATTTTTCCACAAAAAAATACTAAAATACAACAATAAAAGTGAGTACCAGGACAAGAACGTGAGTATATTATAACATATATTATTTTGTTTGTCAACTTTTTTTTAAACTTTTTTTAAACTTTTTAAATTATTTTCATTGAGCTTGCGATACTGTGGAATTCGCTATATTTATTTTCCAATTCTGCAAGAAGTTTTGAACATTCAGGGCCGTTATTTTTTTTGCAGGCCTTTTCCAGCATATCTGCGATCCCGGCTAGCTTTATTAAATTTATATTGGAAGCTCCGCCTTTTATCGAATGCGCTTCGTTTTGTATTGATTTTAAGTCGTTATCGCTTAAAGCTTTTTTCATCGCCGATATTTGTTCGTTGACTTTTTCGGCGAAATATTTTATAAGCCTGCGAACGGTTTCTTCATCGCCGTCAAAGTCGTTTATTACTTTACGGAAATCAAAACTTTCAAAATCGAGTTCGGTATTTTCGCCGCTAATTTCTTTATTTGTATTGCGGCCGAGCCATTTTTTACATACCGAATACAGTTCTTTTCTTTTGAGAGGCTTTAAAATACTATCGTTCATTCCCGTTTGTATGGCTTTATCCAGGAACTCTTTTATGGCGTGGGCCGTCATGGCTATTATAGGCACCGGTTCAAATTCTTCGCTCTCTTTTTCGCGCCGCATTTTTTCAAAGGCGCGAATAGCCGCCGCCGCCTCATATCCGTCCATAATCGGCATCTGTATATCCATGAAAACTATGCTGTAATCGTTTTCCATAAATAAATCCAGGGCTTCGTTTCCGTTCGAGGCTATATCGACGCTGAATCCTATTTTGTCCAGATGCATGAACGCGACTTGCTGGTTAGGGCCGTAGTCTTCGGCCAGCAAAATTTTATGCCCCTGTCCAAACCGTTCGACCGCTTCCGGGGCAGCATCGGGCGAATACAAGCCTTCGGTTTCTTTCCTTGAAAAAGCGTCGAGTACCGTTTGATATAGTTCTTTGAGTTTTACAGGCTTTACAACGCAGCCGAAGGCGCCTTCGTTTTTATAACTTTCACCGTAATTAGCCATGCCCATCGAGGTCATTAAAGCGATAGGCGTTTGCTGCGATTGTCTGCAGGAGCGAATGTCCGCTATAAGTTCAGAAAGTTCGCAGCCTGCGAGCGGGAGGTCGAGCAGCACAAGATTGAATTGCCTGTTTTCTGACGACAGCGCTTCCAGGGCTTCGTTTTTTCCACGTACCACCAGGCAGTCCGCTTTCATGAATTTAAAGTATTCGCTGGCGACGAAACCGCAATTGAAGTCTGAAGAAACGATTAAAGCATCGACGGAATGGGCGGAGAGGTCGAAGCCTGCATGCTCCGATAGCGATCCGGTTTTCTTTTTGAACTCGAGTTCGAACCAGAATTTGCTTCCCATTCCCGGTTCGCTTTCGAGGCCTATCACGCCGCCCATAAGTTCGACTATTTTTTTTGATATGGTCGTTCCAAGGCCGGTTCCGCCGTATTTTCTGGTAGTCGAGCCGTCGGACTGCGTGAAGCTTTCAAAAATGAGCGTGTGTTTTTCCGGGGCTATTCCGATGCCCGTGTCTATAACGCTGAAATTGAGTTTAACGGCTTCGCCTGTTTCTGACGCTTTTTCTACTTTTATATATACGAACCCCGCATCGGTGAATTTTACCGCGTTGCTTATAAGGTTTACCAGTACCTGTCTTATTTTATAAGGATCTCCGTAAAGCGGCGTTTTTACATCGGCGGATATGAAAGCCGAAAGCTGTATCCCTTTTCTTTCGGCCTTTAAAGCGAAACTTGCCGCGACGTCTTCTACGATAGTGAAAATATCGAACTCGACGTTTTCGATTTCATATTTTCTTGCCTCGATTCTTGAAAAGTCGAGAATCTGGTTGATTATGCCAAGAAGGGAATTGGCTTCCTTATTTATTATGTCTATAAAACATCGCTGGCTTTGATCTATGTTGGTGTCCATTATTATTTCCGTCATTCCGGTAATGGCGTTTAGCGGCGTCCTTATTTCGTGGCTCATATTGGCTAAAAATTCGCTCTTCGCTATGCTGGCGGCTTCGGCGGTTTCTTTTGCCTTCTGAAGGTCTTCCATGAGCCTTTGCTCTATGGCCGCTCCAAGAACCTCCGCGGCCATTTTTAGAGCGCTTATTTCGCCGGCAGACCAGCTTCGGCGGCCGCTGCACTCGCTCAAACCGAGAATGCCCCAGAGATTTTTCATGACGAATATAGGCAGCAGGACGATAGTTTTGACGTTGCTTTCTTCGAGCAGTTTTCTCTCGGCCCCGGTAAAATTTTCGGCTTTTCCATGAATTATGCGATTGCCGTTAAGGGTTTCGAACCAGCGGCGCCGTTCGGGAATGCTCCAATCTATATTTTCCAGCAGGGCGCAGCTTTTGTTTCCGGCGCATTTTGCCGATCGCCAGATATAATCGTGGTAGGCGATGATCCTGCCTTCTATGAGCGCCCTGTTTTTGAGTATATACGCGCAGTCCGCGCCAGATGAGGTGCCCAGCGAATCCAGAAGCGTGTCGAATTTTTCTTCGATATTTGCGGTTTTAAAAAGTTGTTCCGACGACCGGTTTACCGCTTCGAGAAGTATGTCGCGCTGCCGAAGGTTTTCTTCGGCGCGCTTGCGTTCGGTTATATCGCGGATTATGCTTACCGTGTAATTAAGCCCGCTTACGATGAACGTGGATATTGACATTTCTACCGGAAATTCATCCCTGTTTTTATTGACCACTTTTAATTCGAAAGCTTTTCCGGCGTCGATATTGGTCGCGGAGGATATCAGCGAATCCACTTCCGGAAGAAAAACGGAATCGTATTTTGGCGATGTGACGAGGCGGTAAAAATTGTGTCCGATGATTTCGTGAGATTCATAGCCGAACATTTTTTCGGCGGATTTGTTCCACAGCACTATGTTGTCTTTATCGTCGCACATAATTACAGCGTCGGTCGTGAGCGTGCAGATGCTTCTAAATTTTGCTTCGCTTTCTTTAAGGGCTTCTTCGGCACGTTTTCTTTCTATGGCGTTTCCGAATATGTCGGCCGTGGCGTAAAGTATGGATAATTGCGCGTCGTTCCAGGAACGCTCTTCCTCTAGATCTTCAAAACCTATGGCGCCCCAGAATTTTTGAGATATTTTGATCGGCGCTATTAAAAGAGATTTGATGCGTTTTTTTTGAATATATTCCTGCTCTTCGCCTGTGAAATCGTTAGCCAGCCCTCGTACCGGAACGCCGTTTGAAAGAAGGCCGTACCAGCGTTCGAATATTTTTTCGCATTCGTGCTTAGCGGTTTCGCTTCCGGCTGTTTGAGACGGGACATTTTTGCGTTTCAGGCTCTCGCTTTCCCAATAATACATATTACGCATATAATGAAGGTTGTTTTCTTTTCCGTTCTGGCGTTCGAATATATAAATTCTCGATATTCCGAAAGCTTCGCCGAGGAGGCGTAATATTTTATAAATTGCGTCATTTACGTTGGTTTCGGTCAGAAGAAGGTTGGAGCATTTCGCCACCAGTTCCAGCGTTTTTTCTTTGTTTTTAATTTCGGTTTCTATTTGCTTTCTAGCGGTTATATCGCGAGCTATGCCGAGCACAACGGCTTTTGAAGACAATTTTACGGGGTATGTCATTATTTCTACCGTAACGTTCCGACCGTCTTTTCGTTTTAAAATGAATTCGTCCGGGCCGGTAGGAAGGCCTATGGCGTTTTTGGCCAGCAGCCAGACGGCTTTTGGGATTTGATCGCCGGTTAAAATTCCGGTATGCATATAATTTTTTCCGATAAGCTCCTGCCTGTCGTAACCGACAAGGCATTCGGCCGCGCGGTTGCCGTTAATGAAATTACCTTTTAAATCGCTTATATAATATGCGTCAGGAGCGTATTCGAAGATCGTTCGAAAGTTTTCCTCGGCGTCGGTCAACGCCTTTGCGGTTAATTCGAGTTTTTCTATGAAGCCGAATTCGTCGCTTTCGGCGCCGGAAGGCGCGTTTGTCGTCTGACGGTAGTTATATACATTATAAGGATTGATACGGTAAATAAAACCTGCGATGCTAAGGTTGAATGCGGTTAAAAGAAGAGAAGTTAAAATATAAATAAAAAAAAATATCGGTTCCGTTATGGAACGGGTGACAGCGTGGGGTGAAACAAGGGTAGTTATATGCCAGATTATTTTTAATAAAAAATAGGAAAAAAAAAGCGATAATGCACAAATGCTTATTACCGCCTTCTTTTGCTTATTTTCAAATTTTTCGCTACTTCGATTTTTCATAAAATCACAATTTTATACTTTATTGTGAAAATTTAAGCACCTTTAACTTTACAAGTTTGTTGAACACTATTTTCCAGTTGAAAGGCTTTACGATATAATCGTTACAGCCGGTGCTGATGCTTGCCATTACAGTATCTTTATCTGACTTTGAAGTTACCATTATCACTTTTGCTTTATTGTTTGAATCGACGCTAAATAAGTTTTCTATGTCGCGTATTCTGGATAAAACGGTAAACCCGTCGATATCCGGCATTGAAATGTCCAATGAGATAACGTCGTAAGGCTCATTTAATTCATGAGCTTTTCTGAAAGTGGTAACGGCTTCTTCGCCGTTTTTTACGGAATCGCATTCTCCGAAATTTTGCATTATGACTTCCATTTTTTTACGGCTGACAAAATCATCGTCAACGACAAGTATCCTCATAATAATACTCCTGACTAATTTTGCATATAATGAGGTTACATGATCAAAGGTTCGCTTGCCTTTATCTTTATAAAATTGGTAAATTTGTTTTTGGGTAAGAATCCCCTAACTAAATTATAACATAAAATTAGTAAAATGTCTTAAAGGAAGATGAAATTTTATAGCGTTGATTAAATCAGTTCATGTATATGTCGTAAGTTCCTCTGCCTGTTCCGTCGAGAGTGAATTCCGCCGCGGTGACGGCATCAGGGACTGAAAATTCTCTCTGGTTCGATCCGGCCGTCTTTTCTATCAATACGACGTTGTTAAGGTATGGCCCGTTAGCGCTGAAGGCCGGGAATTCTATTTTTACTATAGCCAGAGGCTGGCCGACTATGTTAAAAGTCCATTTATCGTCAATAGTGAAATCAGGATGAACGTTTATAACGAGTTTATCGGTGGAGGTGGTGAAATATGCGTAAAAATCGGTGAGCTCATGTTCAAGAGGCATTATGGCGTCGAAGGAATCCGTGCCCGCGGTGGCGTTTCCCTGTATTCCGAAAGAAAGCACGGCTATTTTTGAAGAGTCGCTTTTTAAATACGCTTTCATCTGCGTCTGCCAGGGGGCTTTTATTGCGGCCGAATTGGATATTTCGGATACGTATCCCGTATTCGAAGCCGAACGTATGGAAAAATATATATTAGCTCCTTTGAATATCGAACTCGAAGATAATGCGGCGGTGTTGAACGTAAAACTTTCCGCGCCGCCCTGGTTTTTTGGCGCCATGGATTGCGCTATTTGCGCGCAGGATGAAAACTGCGCCGAAGAGATGGCTGTGTTGGAATAGCGTATGTCGTAAGACTGCACGCTCGTTCCGGACGCCGGCGCAGGGGCGCTGAAATTGAGGGTTATATCCCCGAATTTAGAGCCGTAAGCGGCCGTTAAATTTGTTATGGCCGCCGGCGGACCGGGAACGGGACCCGGAGGATCGGG
>MWBZ01000083.1 GCA_002069765.1 bacterium ADurb.Bin243 | reverse complement strand
GCTTTTCCCTGATTCATAAGGGATTGAAACATCGAACTACGATGCCCTCTACGCAATCGACGCCATTCAGCGCGCTTTTCCCTGATTCATAAGGGATTGAAACATAAACTTCTCGACAAGAGGTACGTTACGTATTACCCAGCGCGCTTTTCCCTGATTCATAAGGGATTGAAACAAGCACCTTAACATGCTCGTGCATATTCAAGTCTCTTGTCAGCGCGCTTTTCCCTGATTCATAAGGGATTGAAACATCCAGCCTATTAAAATAAGATAGATTTACTAATTTATCAGCGCGCTTTTCCCTGATTCATAAGGGATTGAAACAACAGGCTTCTGTTCAGCGAAGCTGATTGCCTGTGACCAGCGCGCTTTTCCCTGATTCATAAGGGATTGAAACTTCCGTTTTTGGTGCGGCGGCTGTGAGTTTTGCCCTCAGCGCGCTTTTCCCTGATTCATAAGGGATTGAAACCTGTACCACGCATCGAAAACAGGGTCAATCAATTCATAACAGCGCGCTTTTCCCTGATTCATAAGGGATTGAAACTTCACTATGATAGACATATCAAGTGATATAAATATCACCCAGCGCGCTTTTCCCTGATTCATAAGGGATTGAAACGCTTAATTTCTTTTTTATTATCCTTCATGTTTATTCTCCAGCGCGCTTTTCCCTGATTCATAAGGGATTGAAACCTGGAACATTCAAAGGCTCGGATGTGACACGTGACTTTCCAGCGCGCTTTTCCCTGATTCATAAGGGATTGAAACTAGTAAAGTCGAATATAAGCTCTATGCGCGGCTTTTCCAGCGCGCTTTTCCCTGATTCATAAGGGATTGAAACGGAGTGATTGCTCCCGATTTGTTAAGAAAGCCTTTTTCAACAGCGCGCTTTTCCCTGATTCATAAGGGATTGAAACCATTGAAAGAGCAAATAATATTATTTTATCTTTGTCGCCAGCGCGCTTTTCCCTGATTCATAAGGGATTGAAACTACCATTACTTCACCTCAAAATAGGATTTTATACGTGAACAGCGCGCTTTTCCCTGATTCATAAGGGATTGAAACATAGCCCAACACTTCAGTTGCAAGTTTGTATGCTTCCAGCGCGCTTTTCCCTGATTCATAAGGGATTGAAACCCGTCGTGACCGAGCACCAGCCTGACAGATCGTCCGCAGCGCGCTTTTCCCTGATTCATAAGGGATTGAAACCAGTCCGGGCAGTCCGTATAAGAGCTCAGGTAAACTTTTCAGCGCGCTTTTCCCTGATTCATAAGGGATTGAAACGTTGGGCTTCCTTTAAGATAGTATTTAGCTCTTCTTTATCAGCGCGCTTTTCCCTGATTCATAAGGGATTGAAACTCCATGCCGTTGAAATTGAGGTCAACAAAACCCCAACAGCGCGCTTTTCCCTGATTCATAAGGGATTGAAACGTAGTGCTTTCTTGCGTTGTAAGGTTCCTTTTCAATCTCCAGCGCGCTTTTCCCTGATTCATAAGGGATTGAAACTTAGCGCCGTGTAACCCTTTTGAATCAGCTTTTCTATCAGCGCGCTTTTCCCTGATTCATAAGGGATTGAAACCTGTAAGCGCGATTTTTTAAATGTTCGATAAACTCAGCCAGCGCGCTTTTCCCTGATTCATAAGGGATTGAAACTTCCTGTGCGGAAGTTTTCCCCTGTTTTTCTATTTCCTCAAAGCTATCGAACAAAAAAGAATATTGGAGATTATTTAAGGAGATATTGACAATTATAATATAATCAGGTAGAATAATAAAAATGATTAAAGGACAGCATTTTGCGTAAAATACTCAATCTTCCGATAAATAAAGATCAAATATTTATTGACGATCCCAACCGCTCGATCGAAAAAATCGAATCAGACCTGAAAAAATTACCAAAAGGCAGGTCCGAAAAGATCACCCTGCTAAAATTTTATATTAAAAAATACAGGGATATGAGTTCGCCCGATTATAAGATCAAAGTCGGATTAACCGGCGGCTTTGGAGCGGGGATAACTTCAGCTTTTAATAAGTTTTTAGGTTATTCAGAAAATAAATATATTGGCAAAAACAAGCCGTTATGGCTTAAAATGGCTGACGGCCCGGATGAAGATAAGAATACCGAAGAAAAGATCGAGTTGATTTTTGATAATCAACAATATAGCTTGGATAATATTGAAAAACAACCCTATCATAAATATATAAAAAATATTAAAGAAACAGTTATGCCCCTGAATCACGATTATTGCGTTTTATACCTGACAGGCAGCCATATTAAATCAGGCAATAAAAAAATTAACGAAATATTAACGAAAATAGAACTTATCGATCTTCCAGGCATCGATAAGTACCTCGAAAAATGCGATAAAAAGAAGATGCATAATCTGCTCGATGATATTGATATAGTATTTTATTTTATCAAAAACCAGAGCACGAACGAGCCGGTTCCAGATAATTTTATCGAATTGATCAGATCAAAAGGAATTTACAAGAACGAGCTGAATTTTATTTTTAATTATGCTTCAAACGATATAGAGCCTGAAAAGGCTGTTTTCGATGAACTCAAATCGAAGATCGCCAATGCATTTCCTGACAATAAAAATTATTATAATATTAATTCCGCCGATAATTTGGCATCAGATTATTCTAGTTTCACCGATCTCGATTCGATACTTATGAAGTATTCGACCAATAATTTCGAATATTATAAAAATTTTTTAAAACGAAAACTCCTGAATAAAATTTTAAGTTTTTATGTTGAAATCATCAACGAACAGAGCAGAGAAGATAACTATAACGAAAGAGAAAATTTCAATAAAATTATTAATGCCGAAAAAAGCGTTATTGATGAAGAACTTAATAAATATAAAATCACCATCGATAATGATTTAAATAATCTTTTACATGAAATTGACGGCATTAAAGCAAACCATAGTAACAATTATAATAAGCTGTCTGTTGATTTCCCTACAATAATCAATGATAAATTCAAAGAATTAAAAACAGATATTTTGAATGGAAAAAGTTTCGATTCAACCACTTATGATAAATTTATGATCGATTTGAGAGACGAATTGAACTTCAAAATAGACGAAGTACTTTTTAATGTGAATATGGTTCGTCAGGCCGCCAGTTTAAAAAAATTTGTTTCAGATACTTTTGACAAATTAATCGATAAATCGATCGATTTATTAAAATGGCTAAAAGATAATTTTAATAAATTAAAAAAAATATTTTTTTCTGATAAGCATTATGTTAGTGAGTTAGATATAACAAAAACCAATTTGATAAATGATATATCCGATAAATTGAAGTCGGATTGTGGAAATTATACAAAAGAAATTTTATTGGAAACGACTTCTAATTTATTAGATAGATTTTTTTATGTTATCAGTCAGTCCGACGGCTATACTGTATTGCCAAAGATAATAGATACCGTCAAATTAGGTAGCGAACTGAAAGAACTTATAGTTGGCGAAGTCAAGAATTGCCTGCTTGACCAGGTTAACAAATGCGTGAAGACAAATTTTGCGAAGCATAAACACCACGTCACGAGCCTGACCGACAATTATTTTAATGAATTAAAAAAAAATAAGAAAATCGAAATAATTGTACAAATGAATAACTCAAGGCAGACTTATTTGAACCAAATTTCTAATTTTATTAAATTCTGAGTATTTTTATGATCAATAATAATAATTTTTCTAATTTTACCGTAAATTCGAATTTAAACTTTAAAGATGATAATTATATTTTTGATAATTTATCATTTGATAAGTGCTTGTTCGAAGATACAATTACATTTGAAAAAGACCTTGCTATTAATAACTCGAGTTTGAACGAAATAACTTTCAATGAATTTACCGTTAAGAACAGCCTGAATTTCAGTTCGTGCGATACGATCAATTCAATTACAGGCAAAAAGTTTAACTTGAAATCGCTTAATATCGATTCGTGCGGTCTTGCTATAGTTACGATCGATCAGCTTATAGTAAGCAAGATCATTAAAATTAAAAACTGCCCAAAAATAAATCAAGCGAATTTGTCCATTGAATGTCCCTGCTTGACAGTCAGCGGTTCGGCATTTATCGGCGAAAGATCCATAATCAGGATGTTTAAAAACCTTCGTAATTTCAATATATTCGATTCATCTGTTAGCGATCTTAAGGTCGAGCTCAATTCAATTAACAAGTGCCATATCGATCTGACGGGTAACTTATCGATCGTCAATATTTTATTCGATGGAATTGACATTTCGAAAAATGACGTTAAATATTTCAGCGTTTGCGATAACACGGTTATAAATAATATTATATTCAAAAACTTATTTATCGATTCGAACGCTAAAAATTCTTTTTTTAAGGGCAATCACGAAATAGTCAAATGTGATTTCGAAAATACCGATCTTTATAATGTTGAATTTAATGATAATATTTTTAAGGGCACGACGACCTTTAAAGACTCATGCTTGACCGAAGTTATCATGACCGATAATGAGTTTGGAAATATTAAGTTTATTAAAACCGGCTCAAAGCAATGCGTTGTAATGAATACCGGAACGATAAGCGTAACGGAAAGCATTACCTCCGATAAATATAAGTTCCTTTCTTCAACTATAAGCGGCAAGTCTTCTGATAAAAGCGAAATTTTTATTGAAGGCGAAAATTCAGTATTCAGCGAGTGCGTGATATCGAATGTTACCTTTCCGCTCACGCTGGAAGATTATTCCAATTGCTTCAGGTCATGTGAATTCAATAATGTAATATTTAAAGGTTCCGCAGCTCGAAATTTAAAGGTCAATTTAACACATAAAGTTTTAAATAACATATTATTTTCCGGAATCAGTAAAATTTATAAATCCGAATTCTTGTCAGGCTTGAAATTCAAGGATGGAAAATTATTTGACGCCGATGTTATTATCGAGGAGACCAATCTTCATAAAGCATCGTTCGAAAACATCAATTTTGAAAATAAAGTCAGTTTCGTTAATTGCACTATTAACGGCCTGTCTTTCACTAACTGTAATTTCAGATCCGACGTTTATTTTACCGGATGTAAAATAACCGGCCTTAAGAATAAAAGCAATTCATCCGAAAAATCTTCATTTGATGGCGATATTGTTTTTGAAAATTGTGAAATTGATGATCTATCGTTCGAAAACGTTAAATTCAGCTCATCCGTTAAAATTATTAACTGTATTAAACTTGATAATATTTCAATTAATAAAGCTGATTTGAAGGCTATTGCATGTTCGAATGAAAATGACGTCAAGGTAGGCATTAATATTTCCCAGGCAGACCTTTACGGCAAAATTGATCTTTGCGGCGCGTGCCTGTCGAAGTCAGGGTTTACTAATATTACCTTCAAGGATGAGAACGCTTTTCTTAATTTTGAAAACGCTTGTTTTGAAACCGTCGAATTCGATCATATAGAATTTGAAGATTTTAATTTCCAGAAAAATTTGAATTTTAGTAATGTGCAAAATTGGGAGAGCATTATCAAAATAGATCAGCCGTCATTAAATTACCTGAAAAATATCATATATATTAATAATTTTAATAATAACAAATTCAACGATCTGCTGACTTTATTTTTGATCAATAATAAGGCTTCTTATTTCTGCCTTTTGCATAAGGTATATACCGAATATTTTATTTCGTTTAACAGTTTTAATAAAATACATTTCGGGGACATCATATTCAATAATAAATATTTCTTAGGGTGTGATTTTACCGATTCGACTTTTAACAGAAATAATTTTAAAAACTGCATTTTTTTGAATTGCGTTTTTAACGAATGCGAGCAGTGCGACAAGGATAATAAGTGCAGGTTAGCGCCGTGTCTTATCACCGGCATTAACGGCATTACGCCTGACGCGGGGCCTTCGGACGATGATTTTGATTCGCTGCCTTCAGGCTCGGAAGATACCCGTATTTATAATGATCTGCCCAATCTTCGGACACTGATCGAAGACCATTATGACAAACTGAAAAACATTTTTCGTAAAACGGATAATTATGAAAATAATATTAATGTCGCTTTTGCATTTGTTAATGATTTAGACAAATTTATAAAGTTCATTACCGCATGTTATCAACTTTTTAAAGAAGGCGCCGGAGATCGTTATCCATTCTGGCCTGATATTATTGATGACATAAATACTTTGCGAAACGGTTTTCAGCATGATCCAAATCATGGCAGCGATAGAAAGATCGAAAAAAAGATCGAAGAATTTAATTCGATACTTGAAAAATATAATATTTTCAAAATTGATAAAATGAGTAAAAATTATTCCATTGCTCAACTGAGTATTTTAACCGAGATTGAATCGACTTTCAGTAACCTGTCAATTCAACCTTCATTATCGCCTGATGAATAAGAACTTTTCAAATTACAGACTCACTTTTGACTCGCTTCTTAACGTTTCGTCTATCGGCGAATCTGGCAGACGGTCGCTCATCGCGCTCAAGGAAGAACTCGAAAGCGATAAATTCGAATTTTTAAGAGAGCTGAAGCGCCGGTTCGGCACGGGCATCGAAATTTGCGTCACCGGCGGCGCCGTCAGGGACGCCGTTATGGGCGTTCCGCCCAAGGACATCGATCTTATAATGGCTTTTTCAGGGTTCGGTTCGCATGAAGAAGCCCAGACTGCTTTTGAGGCGTTTTTCGGCGTGCGCGAATATAAAAAGGCGGCGACGGGCGCGCTTAAATCCGATGAATGGCATATTTATTCGAAACGATGGGGCAAGCTGGTCCTGGCCGGCGAGAAATTTGGCGTTTATAAACTGTATCTGAAAGGCCATGACGAAATAATCGACATCGCCTTTCCGCGGACCGAGACCGCCGTCTCAGGCGATTTACGCGGCGGCCGGAACGCCTTCGACGTGCAGTCGAACGCGCTGCTGCCCATCGAGGATGACCTCGCCAGAAGAGATTTTACTTTCAACTCAATGTGCCTGGCCGTCGATTACGACCTCAAATCAAGGAACATGGCTCGGCCCCCGGCGGCGCTCACATTTATCGACCTTTTTTCCGGCCTCGCCGACTGCCTCGAAAATAAAATTATTAGAACGACCGGCGCGCCCGAGGTAACGTTCGGAGACGACCTTAGCCGCATATTCAGGGCAGTCAGATTCTCCTGCAGGTTCGGATTCAATATCGAAGAAACTGCATGGTCGGCTATTAGCTCGCTGGCCGGCGATATAAATAAGAAAAACCTCGACGGAAAGTTCGTTTTGAAAAGAGAAACGCTTTCAGCCGAGGTCCTCAAATCTTTCTGTATCGATCCGCTCAAGGCCTTCGATCTGATGACGCGGCCGCTTACTGGAAAAACTGCGTGCGCTTCGTGCCTGCTTGAATTAATATTTCCCGACCTTTTCAACGAGATAAGATTCAGCGGCCCCGATAAGAGTTATATATTGCCCAAAAACGGCGGCCGTAAATGGTATGACGATATTTTCGGATCAGAAATTCCAGACGGCGATGAGCTCGCATCGAGCCGCGCGATAAAAATATGCGCGCTGGAGCGCGTTCGCAGAATGTTCGAACTGGCCCGGGATTATGCGATAAAACTTTCGGCCGATGAAATATTCGCGATACTGTTTCATGACGCCGGCGAGACTAAAAAACTCGAAAGAGCCCAGCCCCAGAAAAAAAGATGCGTATATGATAATTCCCATCTTATAAGTTCGATGATCTGGACCAGGTCTTTTTCTAACTTAAAAATGTGTTCGCTGCCTGCCGGAAACGAAAAATTCGCCGTAAACAAAAACGAGGTCGTCAGGCTCATTCAAGGCATATATTCAATTTATCCACGCCTGGGCGATAATTTCGATAGATCGCACATACACGGCCACGAACACGAGGTAAAAAATATTAACTTCATTACGCGGATATTGAAAAATGCCGCTAATGACAGCCTTCTTAAAATTTTAAGGCTGGATGCCCACGCTTCCGATACCGTTTCCGAAACGACTCGCGTGAGAGCCGGCAATCTTATCGAATTCGCGCGTATCTGGTTCGACAGGGTTGAAAAAATGGAGAAAGCGGCCGCGAGCGTCACGGCCCCCGGGAATATAACAGGCGCCGGCATAAAATTCAGTTCAGTGTTTTCCACTAAAATTATCAGCGGCACTTTCATGATCAGGGAGGGGCCCGTTTACTCAGAATTCGAAAGAATCGCTTACGCCGCCTTCATAGTGTATCTGCATGGCGTCATCAGGCGTAAGAATCTTCTGGATGCAGCCGCCGACGAAGCGTCCGGAAGCGTATGCGTCTCGCCGCGCGTCCACTTTGATGCAAATGATGCTAAAAAGTATATATTTTATGAGCTTGTCGTTTATTCCCCGTTCAGAAAAGAATTGGAGGCCTTGATAACACCCGGGCTTATTTCGTTTTTGGCGGAGGGCGAATGCGGTAGTTCAGAAAGCCGGCGTGTCAAGGATTCAGATGATGCCAGGCGCGAGCTGCTTTATGTGATCGAACGGTCTGCATATTATGGATATACCGGCCTTCCGTTCTCCGGCCTGCCGTCAAAAGGTAAGCGACCGCGCTGGAACGCTCCTGCGCCCACAGAAAAAAGAGGCGCGGTTTTCACAAAAAATTTCATGGATATGATGATCGATGATCCGCTCGGCCTGATGGAAGTCATCGAAAGGCACTTCACGCCGCCGGATGCGCGCCGGAAACGCGGCGGCGGCTTTTTCGACGTGGTTTTGCCCGGACTGACCGCCATGATCGGCGTCGAGCAGCCGGCTAAATATCATTCGGAAGGCGACGTGTGGGAACATACTAAAAAATGCGTCCGGCATGCGACCCGGATTGTCGCGGAAAGAAATTTAAATGAAAGCGATCGCGCCGCGCTTATCATGGCGGCTTTGTTCCATGACGCCGGAAAGCCTGCTGCGAGATCGATCGGAGATAAGGGCCAGATATGTTTTTACGGCCATGAAGAACTGAGCGCGAAAGAATTCGAAAAATTTGCCGCGGCGTTCGATCTTCACAGCGCGGCAGGTACATCGTTCACGGTTAATTTCGTCCGGGCGCGAAGAGCCATAAGAGACCATTCGACGGCCGCGCAGAAGGCGGGGTCGCTTAAAGACGCTTCAAAAGCGGCCCTAGCCGGCGTTATCGATATTTTCCCGGAAGGATCCCGGGATGTTTCGTATTATCTGTATTTATGCGATTCAGCCGCGACGATCTGCGAATCCGGCGTTTCAAAAGCCGAAGAGTGCCGCGCGCAAATGGCGATCCTCGAGAAGCTCCTTGCGGCGATCGACGTATATAACGCCAGAGGCATAAGCCTGGACGGCTTGTTGAAAAACGAAGAGCTTTGCATGATGTCTAAAGATAAAACCAGCAAGGCGGAGAACCTTTCGCTTCTCGACGCCTGTGTGGAGTTTCTTGAAGATCGTGGTTTGATCGGATTTTCAAAAGAGAATACCGCCGCGTTCGCCGTATGGGCCGCCCAAAAAAGCGGCCGCAGGGAATTCGCGGCACGCTACATACAGAAAAAGGCCGGCCTGGCCGACATTGCGTTCGAGGCGCTCGCTAAGACGGGCTCGCCCGGCGACGGCGTTATTGAAAAGCAGCTGCGGTCGCAGGCCCGAAAGCTGGCCGCGGCCTTTATCCAGGAATACGACCTTTCTTCGTGCATTGCTGAAAATGAAAATAAAGTTTTATTTGACGCGAACCAGGCGAGGGAACATTTTATGCAATGGCTGAAAAACTCTGCCGGTTTATAATAACACATTCATGGGCTTTTTGAAGTTTTTGGAATTTGTTTACTTCAATATTGCCTTCCACCATCCGTCGATGCGCCATTCGTTTCCGTCTTCTTCGCGGTAGATGAGCTTTCTGAGTTTCAGTGATTCAAGGCTTTTTTTGACGTCGTTAACGGCGTTTTCTCCCGCGTCTTTTCCGAAGATGTCCGCCGCGATTGCGCCGGCGTCCAGATCCAATTTTTTCAGTTCTTCGCGTCCGGCGAGACAGCTGATTATCTTTCTTTCGGTATCTTCGCCGAGCTTTTCGTAAATTTCTTTATAAAGCTTATTAGCGATGCTCCTGTCGATGTAAGCGATCATTTCGGCATGGTCGAATTCGGTCGCGCCGGTCCGCCCTTTGTTGATAAAGTAATTGCTTTCTTCCTTGAATTTGGTGAAGATCAAGGCCGGAAAATTGTGGTATTTGATCACAAGTTTTTTCAGAATGTTCCGGACAACTTTATCTATGTATTTTTTGTCGATCGACAGATTATTTATCAAATTTTCGATGAATTTATCGGCGTTTTTTTCGTTGGCGAGATCGTCGAAGTTTATTCTATATTCCTTCGAAACGCTTTCGTCGTAATAATGTATTGGGCGCTGCGTTGTGAATATCAAGAATTTTGTCTTCTTCAGGCGCTTGAACATCCGCGTCAGGAACTCATGCGCAAATGCTTTTTCATTGCGGTTGGGTAGGTTGTTGAAGTCGTCGAAACATATAAGATACCTGCCTTTTTCAAGCTGGCCGAAAAATGTGTTCCAGTGGCTTTTTTCGACCTCATTGGCGGTCCTGAGACGGTTGAAAAACCAGAAATCGCACTGGTCTGCGAGGAACGACGAAACTTTCCTGATGAAACTTTCGACGAAATTCGACTTCTGATTTATGCTTTTATTGTTTTTTTCCTTTTCAAGTTTGAAGATTATGACGCCGGCGAAGATGTTTTTATTTTTCACTTCTTCGCATACCGACGTCAGCATATATGTTTTTGAGGTCTGTGGCGGGCCTATGACGTAAACAACCTTATTTTCAGGCTTTTTAAGGTCATTTATTATGCGGTTTCGAAGGCTTGAACCGATGACGCCCTGATTGAATATATTATTTTTATTATGATAGTCGTCGATGGTCGTGTAATCGCTGAAATGTTTCAGCGAATTAATCGCGGTGTAATGCTTTTCCCGGCTGAAAGTCTCGATATTTTCTATATTCCAGAACGGCCTGTTCTTTTTAATATGCGCTTTGACCAGGGATAGCTCCTCGTTTATGTATTCTTCATTTTTGTCCAGCATTTTCTTGATTTGGCCTCTGTATCTGGCTTTTTTAAGAGACTCTTCGATTTCGCGCAGTTCGCGGAATTGATGTTGCTCTATCGGTTTGAAAACGATAGTGTGGTCTATTATCCAGCTTTTTTCGAAGAACGAGTGCTTTATATAGTGATCCCTCTGGTCATCGAAGTATTTTATTTTCGATTTGAAGTATTCTTTGATGTTATCGTTGCCGTCGGGAATATTTTTTAAAATATAGCTTTTTTCATTTTTTAAGATGTCGTTCCTTTGTTTTTTCACTTTGCTCAGCCAGATCGATCCCGCCCTTGAATACTGAATGTCCGACGCATCCAGTATTCTGAGTATCGATGCGAGCAGGCACAGATCGATTTTGTGGCGATTGAGATACCTCGAAAGGCCGGCATCGCCGTTTATGACGTTGACGAGAGGAACGCGCTTCCTTGTCAACTGGGCGATCTCGTCTTTGAGCACTTTGATCTTTTTTGTTTTCTCGGCGGCGGTCAGTTTGGTGTTGGAGTTTATTTCATTAATGCCCCCCTTTTTCAAGAGTTCGAAGTCTTCTGGATATATGACCGATTTTTTCTGGTGGTGCAGGCAAATCAGGCCGATTGCTTTTATCTGAACGCCTTTAAGGCCTTTCGTCAGTTCGCTGAAGTTTCCGGATTCAAGCATTTTTTTTGAATATATGCCATGATTTTTCCTTATCAGATTGCAGTCAATCTCAAGGTTGCGGTCTATATTTTCAATATTTTCCAGGTATGACATTCCGATGTCGTGAAGAAATATGCCGGCCAGAAGCAGGAATAATTCTTCGGCATTTATAACTTCTGAAGCGAATAATTCCTTGTTTTTTTTGTAATTTTCATTCTGCGTTATCCATTCGGCGAGCAGGGCCGTGATGTTGCTTACGTGAATGCTCCCGTGATCGACCATTTCAGGGTATCTGTTGAAATTATCGACGTGGTTTTTAAGAAAGTTTTTCCATGCAGGAACGAGCTCGCCCCGGATATTATATTTTAGATTAATAGTCTTATCAAGCCAGTCGAGCAGATCGAGCAGCAGATCGAGACCGTACCATTGATTTATCATAAAACCTCGCTTTAAACTTAATTTAATCAGTGCCGTGAATATTACGGAACTATTTTAATTCTTTTATGCTGAAATGTCAATCCGGATTTAACGGACTTAACAGATTAACGACTATCCAACGACAAATTTTCTCAACGGCAAATCTTCGTGCGACCCGTTTTCTATAGCTCGTATCAGGTTATAACGCATGTATGAATTTTCAAAATTATTGTTTAGACTTGAATTTTAAGAAAATTAACAAAAATTTTTACTTAACAAAGAAAAAACAAAAGATAACGGCTGACGGGGATGGCCTTAGATATAAAAGGGGGTAAACGTATGCGTCACAAGATAAGCACTTCAGCCTATCTCTATAGATTGGAAAAGCATTCGGAATGGTATTGCAAAAACCATAAATTCGATTCTTACGAAAACAAAAAAGGAGGAGTTGTCATGATAAATCTTATCAAGAAGGCTCTTTTCATAACAGCGGTTCTGATGGCGTTCTCTTTCGTCGGCGGTCTGTTTTTTGGTAACGACTCGAAACAAGATGTCACGGTGGCGGTCGATGCCCGCGTTGCCGGCCGTTCGGCGGATGATGCGGCGGCGGCGGCGCGCGCTCGCGAGCTCGATGAACAGCAGAGGCGCATGATCGAGGCATACAAAGCGAAAGAGAAAGAACAGTTCGTGAATTTTTTGAATAACCACCTTTCGGCGCTGAAGAAGGAAGAATATTCGTGCGCCGAACAGGCGGTTTCGGACCTGTACTATAAAATTTATGGCTATCGTGATCGCGCGCGCGGATTCGCGGAGGAAATCTCGGGGATTGCGTGGTGTGTGGCTAAGGATCACGAGGTTAAAGGCTGCTTTGAAAAGCACATTTTCGGTGAGTATGCCGTCAATGAGATGATCAACGCAGTTGCGAATAATTTTGCAAATAAATCAACCGCGAATCGTGCGCGCTTCAATGAAGCTATCGTATCGGAAGCGAAAGCCGCTCATTACAAATACCTTTCCGCCGCCGAAATCAATCGCGTGGCCGAAGTGGCGCTGGCGAATTATAAGATAAACTTCAACGGCGTACTTGGAAAGGTCGAGTTTAAGGATTATGCTTTTTATCATGGCGGGGGCATTGTAGGCGGCACTGTGGCGTCTTTTGCCGCCGAATTCGCGCTTTCCCGCGTTTTATCGCTGCTCACGGCCCGTGCGGCGATTTTAGGTACCGGCGCGGTATCATCCTGGTATACTTTCGGAGTGTCGCTGGCGGTTGGCTATGCGGTTGATAAATATGCTACCAATAAATTCATAGAGAATATCGAAGGCGAGGTCAAATCTTTTGTCGAAAAAACGGCGCGCGAGGCCTCGGACGGCCTGAAAAAACAACTAATGGCCAAACTCGGCTCGGAGTTCGTCGCCGTTCCTTAGGCGGCGCGGATGTGAACCATGAGAAGAGAGAAGAAAGGAGATGAGTGATATGATGAATAATAAAAATTTCAAGGTGAATTCGGCAATGTGCCTGGTGTTGGCCGTCGCGATTGCATTAGCGGGGGTATTGTCGTCCGCGGGGTCCGCGTCCGCAAATGTCGCTAAAGTCGCTGTCGGCGCAGCCGACGATCTGGTGAGACTTTTCGTTCGTTCCGGCGCTAAAGTCGGATCTTCGACCGTTACGGTAATTGAAAGGCATGTGATCAACTACGGCGACGACTTCGTTCGCGTTGCGCGCGCCGTCGGGGTAGAATCGGTCGAGATCGTGTCAAAGTATTCCGATAGAGGTCTTCGCATGCTAAATGCGCAGGGCCGCAACGCCGTGGTTGCAATCGCCAACTACGGCGACGACGCAGTGAGAATCTGCGGAAAATACGGTGACGAAATGGCGTCTGTAATGACGAAGACGCGGAAGCTGCCTGTGGCGGTAATCGAATCGCATGGGCCTGCGCTTGCGAAAATCGGCAAGGAGATTCCCCGCGGCGTCGAGATCACCGCCGGGGCCATTGCCGCCGGCGCCGGCCGCAATGCGGACAAAGTTATAATGGCGATGGGCAAATACGGCAAAAATATACTCGATTACATTCAAAAAAATCCCGTCATTTTCGGCGAGATGCTGATCGGTTACGCCGTGTATAAAGTTGTTACCGATGACGAACTTTTCAAGGCGGCGGTCGGCGGCGCGGTGGACGTTGCAGGCAAAGGACTCGAGCAGGCCGGCAAAACCGCTTCCGACTCGATTAACGGAGGGGGCAATGGCGCGGCGCTGGTCAAGTCTTTCGGGGTGATCTTCCTGCTCGCCCTGATCACTCTTGCTCTGTTGTCGAAACTGGGCGCTAATTTTCATCAGATGGCCAGGATGTTCGATAAGCCCGAAAACAATAATCAGCAGGCCGGGTTACACAAGGGGCCCGGCGGGTCGGGGTTGTCGGATGACGATGTGGCGAGGGCGATGAATAAAAAAGCCGTCAGATGATTGGAACAGCAAGGATTGCACAAACCGGCGAAAATAATTAAAAAAATAAACAAGGGAGGAATTATTATGGAAAGATCAGTCAATGAATTACAGGGTAATATTCAGGAAGGTATTTATGAGGCTGTACTTCCGGGCGCGTTTGAGTCGGCTCGAGCGGCAATAAAATCGGGCAACTACGAAACCGCTGCAATAATGCTGAACATATGCTGAAAATAAAGTTATATCTTACTCTTATGAAAATATGATGAATTGAAGAATTTATTGATGCTGCCGTCGAGTTCCGTGGCCCATCGCCTTCCCTTATCAAAAAAGCAAAAAGTGATTAAGTCTTACAGTAAAATTTTAAGGAGTCAAAAAAATAATTTGCATGGTTAAAAAATTTAATGTGTTTAAAAATTATTGTTGAAAATTTAATTTTTCTTGGTATAATATAACTAGTTAATTAAAAAAATGGCAGCACGGTCTGAGTACCGATAAAGGTGGTGAGATTCATGTCTAAAGATAAAAGCCCGAAAAAAGAAGTTAAAAAACCTAAAAAAAACAAATAAGCCGCTCAAAAATCATCCAAAGATAATTTTCTGAACTTATGACGCCGAAGCTAATAAGACAACTGCGAATCAGAAAAATTATAAATTAGTTTATTAAAAAAACGGCTGTCCGTTAATAATACAGGGCGGTCGTTTTTTTATGATTAAAATTCAAATTGATTATTTGCTTTAAGCAAAATTTAAATAAAAAAGGTAGTAGCAGTTATGAAAAAAGTGATAATATTCGTGCTTTTATTGTTAATCGTTATGGCGCAGCCGGCTTTTTCCGGAGAGGCTATGGATAAGTTATTGCTCAGCCGCGGCTTGAAGGACATTAAGCTGCCGGCGCCGGTTAAAAGCGGCGGAATGCCATTGATGGAAGCGTTTAATTTGCGTTCGAGCGCGCGTGAATTTTCTTCAAAGGATTTGCCTGAGCAGGTTTTGTCTGATTTATTATGGGCGGCCTGCGGAATCAACCGTCCGGAATCGGGTAAAAAGACTGCGCCGACTGCAAGGAATTGGCAGGACACCGATATTTTTGTTTTTCTGGGTTCCGGAATTTACCTTTATGAAGCCGGTGAGCATAAGTTAAAATTTATAAGATCCGGAAATCATATAAAAGCCACCGGCAGGCAGGATTTTGTTGAAAAAGCCGCGTTAAGCCTGATTTTTGTCTCTGATTTTTCAAAAATGGATAAAAAAGCCGTCAGAGAAGATAAAATGATGTATGCCGGTATTCATGCCGGGTGTATTACTCAAAACGTTTATCTTTACTGCGCTTCGGCGGGGTTGAATACGGTGACGCGCCGCATGATGGATTTTGAAGCCCTGGCTTCGCTGATGAAATTATCGGCTGATCAGACGATAGTTCTGGCGCAGAGTATCGGTTACAGGCCTTGATTAATTTTAGTTACAATGCGGGTTAATTAAATTTTCGGAGGAAATATAGTGAAAAGTTTCATTAAAATTATTGCCTTGATTTTGTATATATCGGTTTCGCCTGTATTGGCGTTTGCTGACGATGATGATTTTAAAAAATGCGGAGAAGCGAGATATCTTATTTTGAGCGGAATGGAGCTTTATCTGATAGACCATAAGGACGCCGCTGCGGATTCTTTCGAAAAAATAATAAGCGCGGATCTTGTAGCGGGGAAATATATGAGCGAGCCGCAGTCTTGTCCGGGCGGCGGTATTTTTTCATATTCACATAAGCCCGCCAGGGATGATTGGTTTCCAAAAAATGCGCTTATCTGCGGCGGGAAGCGGTATATTCTTGAAATCAAATGTTCAATTCACGGCGGTATCGATTCTTTTTTCGATGAAGTTGAAAAGAAAAAATTCGCGATGCCGCCTTCTGAGAAAGCGGATGCATGCGTTTCGAATATGAAGACGATAAAGGGCGCGCTCGAGCTTTATTATATGGAAAAGCACGTTGAAGCTTCGAGCATAGACGACCTTTTAAAGAACGGGTTTCTTAAATGCAGCCTTAAATGTTATTCGAACGGAGCGTACGAGCTGAAAAAACTTGATTCAGGAACGGGATCGGCTTTGCATGACGTAATTTGTTCGGTACATGGCAGTATTGAAAAAGCGAAATGATATGATCCGAGGCGGGAATAAGTTCTTGATAGATGTGGTGAAAGGCCCTTTCGATAAAAGTAAAAGAGGTTATGACATGGATTTACTCATGAAAATTATACGTAGAACGGCTGCGCTGGCGGTGATTTTAGTTGTGCTTTTTTTTATAATTCCGTCTAAGCCGGTGAGTATGCAGGATTATGAATATGCCGGCGTGACGGCGCGCAAGCAATGCATTAGTTTTATGAAGGAGATCGAGGGCTCCGCGGAATTATACCGCCTGGAAAATTCTGTAACGTCGGAAATAAAAATGGAATCGCCGAGGCTGCTTAACGAAATGAAATATCTTAAATTAGTCACGAGGTGTTCTATGAACAAGGATAAAGATTATACGCTCACCGTTCCTGCCGGAAGCTCGACTATAGAAGTGGAATGCCCGACGCATGGAAAATTGAGTGAAGTCGATACTACCGGCCTTGAAAAGGGAATCAGAAAAAGAAGTTTTTTTGAAAAGTTATTTTTAGATAAGGTTTCAAGTAGGTAAATTTAATGTTTATTGAATCAGGAGTTTTTGGTGGTATTATGGGAATAAGAAAATTAATGATTGCGGTCGCCGCGTTTTTATCTATATTGTTTTTATTGTCAACCTATGCTTTACCGGCATTTGCGGCATTCGATGGCGAAGGCTATAAAACGATAAATCTGGCTTCTTTTTTCGGAGAATATAAAAATTCCGCGTTTGTTTTATATAATTGCGAAACTGGAATTACTTATGTTTATAACTATGAATTGGCGCAAAAGCGGATATCGCCGTGTTCGACGTTCAAGATACCTAATTCACTGATAGGTCTTGAAACGAAAGTTATTTCGGATGAAAATCATGTTATAAAATGGGACGGCAAGCCGGGTTATTTTAAGAGTTGGAATGGCGACCATACGCTGGCGTCGGCTATTAAAAATTCGGTCGTATGGTATTATCAGGCGCTGGCTGAAAAAGTAGGCGTTAAACGAATGAAATATTACATTGATTCGATCCACTATGGCAATATGGATATTTCCGGCGGGATATCGAAGTTCTGGCTTCACGGGCCTGATGGCAGCCTTAAAATTTCAGCGCTCGAGCAGGTGGAGTTTCTTAAACGGCTGTTTTTTGAAAAGCTTCCGTTTACGATTGAAAATATGAAAATAGTAAAAAAAATAATCGAGCTCGACCGCG
>MWBZ01000082.1 GCA_002069765.1 bacterium ADurb.Bin243 | reverse complement strand
TATGACTATTAAATTAGTTCAGCTGAAAATTGGGATTTTGCTTGAAACATAAGCGATTTATTGCTCCAACACTAAAATTTATTTCAACATCACATAAATCAAAGGTATTTGGCTATAAAATTCTGAGCAAACTTAATAGTCATAATAAAAAAAGAGGCCCAAAACGTCGAGAAGGCTGGCGAAGCCAGGTTTAAAGGCAAAATCCTGGTTACCGACTTTTCAAGGGTATCGGAAGATAATGCAAAAATCATAGCGAAAAAATATTTTGACTGCGACGTGGAAAAAGTTTTATACGCGGAATCGATCAACGGCTGCCTGGCCATGATAAAATCAGGCAGGGCCGACTTGATGTTTACGAGCGACATTCTGGCAAATTATATTATCCAGAGAAATCCCGAACTCAAATCCAGCGTCCTGGACAAGAATATGTGCATAGTTATGGGATTAAGAAATTCAGACGTCCAATTAAGGGATTCTCTCAATTCGGCCATAACTAAAATTAAAGAATCGGGCAAATATGACCAATTATATAAAACATGGATCAAAGACCTGCCTGCCGGCCAGGAACCTTCACTGACGACGATCGAAAAAAACGCCGATTCAGAAACCGTTTATGTGGGCGTAACCGGCGATATGCCGCCTCTTGATTATATCTCGGCCGACGGCAAACCGGCGGGGTTCAGCATTGCTTTCCTGGGTGAAGTTTCCAGAGCGATCGGTAAAAATATTGAAATCGTTGTCGTTGACTCGCAGGCGAGATATGCCGCGTTAGAAGCCAAAAAGATCGACGTTTTTTTCTGGATGTTCATGCCCGAAACCAAAGCCGCTCACGCAAGATTCAACGCTGAAAATGAAGAAGAAGCGGCGTTCACTAAAAAATTTATAACCACTGAACCTTACTGTGCTTTCAAGCCGGCCTTTATATTGAAGAAATAGAAAGCGTTTGCCGCCTGTCAAAAATTAAATTGATCGCACTAGAGGAGAAAAACATGAAAAAATTATTATATTCAGTGACGCTTATATTGGCAGTCTTCATGCTTCCGGCATTTGCCGCCAATATGTTCGAAGCTATGAAAAGCTCCGCTGAAAGCGGAGACGCCGCCGCGCAGTATAAGCTCGCGATGGAATATTACGCCGGCGAATATTTTACGAAAGACCTTAAAAAATGCGCCGAATGGTGTGAAAAATCGGCCGCGCAGGGATACGCTAAAGCGCAGATGCAGCTCGGGGTTCTCTACACTTACGGCGAAGGCGTCCCGAAAGACCTGAAAAAAGGGTTCGAGTGGGAGGAAAAGGCCGCGCTGCAGGGCTACGCCGTCGCTCAATTCGGGGTGGGCGGCAAATATATCAGAGGCGAGGGCGTTCCAGTAGATTCGAAAAAAGCCTTAGAGTGGCTTGGAAAGGCCGCTGAGCAGGGAAATATCGGCGCGCTGAACACGCTGGCGATCGTATATCAGCAAGGCAACATTGCGGGAATCCCGAAAGACTTGGTCAGGGCCTACGCTTATTTTGATGTTTTTGCAAAAAGCGGCGGCAATAAAGAGGTTGCGTCCGCTTCCATGAACGGCCTGCTTAAGGCCATGACGGGGACGCAGCCGGACGAAGCGCGGAAGATGAGCAGGGATATGCTCGATAAGATCGAAAATAATAAAAAAAATCCAAACAAGAATTCACCTGCGCCGTCAGGGCTACGGATAAGCGTTCCGCCGCCTCCCAAACCTCCGGCAAAAATTTCGCCGGCGCCCAAAAATCCGGCGCTTGTGCCTCCTCCGCCGATAATAGCGGGCCAAAAAAATGAAGCCCCGGCAAAAATAAACGCAGGCGCGTACGCGCCGACCGCCGAAGCGAAGGCCTTGAAATTGGCGCTGATGAACAAGAACGTCGAAAATCTCAGGCAGCTTCTGGAAAAAGGCGCCGACTTGAAAGCCCTTGACAGCAATGGCGAGAACTCTCTGTTTCATTTGACTTGCGGCGGCACCGGCGGCGACAACGATGAAAAATCCGCTGTGATGGCTGCAATGCTTGTGGAAAAAGGCGTCGGCGTCAACGCTAAAAATAAGTTCGGCCAGACTGTTTTTATGATGGCGGCCAAATACGGGAACGTACCTCTCATGAAATTCCTGGTGGAAAAAGGCGCCGACGTGAACGCCAGAAGCGATAACGGCTCGACGGCGCTTGGATACGCCAGAAAGGCCAAACGGGAAGAGTCCGTCAATTATCTCGTATCCATTAATGCGGCCGAATAGAAGCTATGATTAGCTTTATATTTTTTATAAAGTTCGGTTTTGTATTTTTCTTGTTTTACGAATCCTTAGGCTGATTTATTGCCTTTTTATTTATTCATAAATCAAATATTTCTTTCGGCCGCTTTTGCGTAAACAATAAGGCCGACGATTTTTTGATTTTCATTAGATTATCGTTCAAACTTAACGCTTTTATCGTCAATTCAGGGCTTTTCTGGCCCTGACGGCGCATCCTGAAAAAACATTTCCGAATTAACGCAATGTCAAAATCATAAAGATTACCATCTTTATCGCTCATTTTTTAACGCCGGCTTTTTTCAGGCAGTATTGACTTGAGTCAATTTATTTTTTTTAAATTCGGTGTATAATGAGATTAAATAAATCAAAAAAACATAGTAAATTTAACGGGTTAATCAAGTTTTAATTTATTTGATCGGGGAGGTATGAAAATGAAAGCGACAGAAGTTCTTATGGAAGAGCACGAGGCGGTGTTATATGTTCTGGCTATACTCGAAAAGATCTGCGGTGAGATCGAAAGCGGAAGATTGTTTGATCACCGGCATTTAGGAGGTATCATCGATTTTTTAAAAACGTTCGTCGATAAATGCCATCATGGCAAGGAAGAGGATTCGCTGTTCCCTGAACTCGAAAAAGCCGGGATCAGAAGAGAAAACGGTCCGATCGGCGTCATGCTACTTGAACATACGGCCGGAAGAGGATATATAAAACAATTGAGCGAAGCGTTCGAAAAATATTTAAAAGGAGAAGCCGGTTATTCAGCCGTGATTGTCGATGCCGCTCGAAAATATATCGAGTTATTGATTCCGCATATCGAGAAAGAAAATAAAGTTCTCTATAAAATGGCTGATAACAATCTGTCTGCCGCCATCGATGAAAAATTACTGATCGATTTTGAAAAAATTGAAACCGAAAAGATTGGCGCCGGAAAGCACGAAGAATTTCATAAAATGATCGAAGAACTTGGAAGAATCTATATGAACGATTAATGCCGAAGGCAAATTTATAAATTAAAGGGGGAAGTAAAATGAAAAAATCTATCAATTACGCGACCATATTTTTATTGACGGGTGCGCTGGTGCTTTTACTGAACGGCCTCGCCCTGGCTCATTGCGACACTCTTAACGGCCCCGTTGTTAAAGCTGCCGAAAGAGCTCTAGAGACTAAAGACATTAACCGCGTCCTTTTATGGGTACAAAAGAAAGACGAAGCTGAAATAAAAAAAGCGTTCGAGAAAACGCTCGCCGTGAGAAAACTCGATCCAAAGGCCAAAGATCTCGCAGATATGTATTTTTATGAAACGCTCGTAAGAATTCACAGGGCGGGCGAAGGCGCGCCTTATACCGGGCTGAAGCCCGCTGAAACCGATCTGGGGCCCGCTATTCCCGCCGCCGATAAAGCCCTCGAAAAAGGAAAGATCGAGCCCGTGGCAAAACTTTTAACGGATGCGGTGAATGAAGGGCTTCACGAAAATTTTAAACACGCCATTGAAAAAAAGAAATTCGACAAAGATAATGTAGAAGCCGGCCGCGAATTTGTCGAAGCATATGTAAAATATGTTCATTTTGTCGAAGGCGTTTATGAAGCTTCTAAAAAATCAGAGCATGGCCACGGCGAAGGCGAAACCAAAGAAACCGAAAAACACGATTGCAAATCCTGCACGAAATAGCCTTTTACTTTTATTAATGGGAGGCAAGGGAGTAGCACTCCCTTCCTCCTGGCGTGGACTTTTTTATGTCTTGACGGCATGTCTATTAAAAATCCGCTTTCTATATTTATGCGGATGTCGCTGGATGATGGCAGAACGCCGTTGCCCTCCGTGGCGCGCTCTGCATCACGGCAGCCGTGCCATAGCCGCTTTGCGCCTCAGCCCGCAGGGCATTATGGCATTACAGTGAGTCGATGCGCTTACTCACGTGAAAGATTTATAGAATATCATCTCTTTTCCTTTAAATTCATTTTAAAATCAAGCGATTGTTAATAGCTCATAATTAAAATCATTATTATGCAAATGAAATCATAAAAGTCATAATATTATTGATTTACTGATTATTATTTTTTATAATAAGGCAAATTTAATTAAAATAAGATGAAAAACCTTCGAAAAATAAAGGAATTTCAAGTTGAGCCGAGCGGTTATTTGTTCGAACAGGCATTTAAAAACATAGACGACATACTTCATAAAGATGCCGGCTGTGGCAGCGAGCTCGATTACGTAGAGCAGACTTCATCTGAACAACAACGTATTGTCGCCATTTTAGATGAAGCCTTTGCGTCAATTGCCGTAGCAAAAGAAAATGCCGAAAAAAATTTTTAAAATGCGTGGGAAGTTTTTGAATCGTATTTGCAAAATGTTTTTGATAATAATATTATCTGCTCTAAATCTCAAAAATTTGTTGATATATGTGAGCAAATTGCGGGTTATGAAATCAGATTATGTTAATAATGGAGTGCCTTTTTATCGTTCGAAAGAAATAATAAGAAAATCGAAAGGTCTTGAATTGGAAGATGTCTTTTACATTTCTGATAAAGTGTTTAATAATTTCAAAAAAAATTGGTTCTCCACAAATAAATGATATTTTAATTACTGCTGTGGGAATTGTTGGCGCTCCATATTTGGTTAGAGATGAAGAATTTTACTTTAAAGATGGAAATTTGTTATGGTTTAGAAATTTTCACGATGATGTATATTCACAATATTTAATATATTATTTTTTATCAAATCAATTTAAGTCATTTTTAGCTAAACTTGCTAAAGGTTCAAGTCAATTGGCGCTTACAATTGAAAAATTAGAACAAATATCTATTCTACTGCCATCTCTTGCGCTTCAAAAGTCTATTGTCAATAAACTTGATTTACTTTCCGAAGAAACCCAAAACCTCGAATCCATCTACCGCCAGAAGATCGCGGCTCTCGACGAACTGAAAAAATCGCTTTGCAGAAAGCGTTCGCGGGTGAGTTATGAGCGAAAAGACCAATCAAATCACATTTTATGAAACGCCCGACGGCAGAGTAAAGATAGAAGTCCGCTTCGAAGACGAAAACCTCTGGCTGTCTCAAAAGCTGATGGCGGCCCTGTTTGAATGTTCGGCTGACAATATTTCGCTTCACCTTAAAAATATTTACGAAACTCACGAATTGAGCGAAAAATCAACTGCCGAGGATTTCTCGGTAGTTCAAATTGAAGGCGGCAGAAAGGTTACGCGAACAGTCAAGCATTACAGCCTCGAAGCGATCATCGCCGTCGGGTATCGTGTCAATTCGGCGCGCGGCACGCAATTTAGAATATGGGCCACCGATAAACTTAAAAGCTACATACTTAAAGGATTTGCGATCGATAGCGACAGATTTAAGCATGGCTCGCGCTTCGACGCCCGCTATTTCGACGAATTGCTTGAAGAGATACGCGAAATCAGGGCCAGCGAAAGAATGTTCTATCAGAAGATCACCGATATATACGCAACCGCGATGGATTACTCGCCGAATACCGTCGAAGCGGAAAGATTTTTCGTCTCGGTCCAAAATAAACTGCACTTCACCATTACCGGAAATACCGCCGCGGAAATTATAGCCGGACGGGCCGATAAAAATTAATCTTACATGGGTCTGACGACCTGGCGAAAGGCGCCGCACGGCAAAATCATGAAATCAGACGTCGGGATCGCCAAAAATTATCTTAAAAAAGAAGATTTGCAGAAACTCAACCACATCGTCGATATGTACCTCGACTACGCCGAACTGCAGGCCAGCCGCGGTCGGCTTATGAAAATGAGCGACTGGGCCGAAAAGTTAAACGCGTTTTTAAAATTCAACGAAATGGATATACTCAAAGATAAAGGAAAAATATCGCACGAAGTGGCGCTTGCACTCGCTGAAAAAGAATACGAAAGTTTCCGGATTGAACAGGATAAAAACTATATTTCCGATTTCGACGCGCTCGTTAAAAGAATGGAAAAACTCGAAAAAGACGACAGGGACGATAAAGATGAATGAAGCCGAAACCAGGGCCGAATACATAGACCCGAAACTCAAAGGCAGCGGCTGGGGCACAGTCGATGGCTCTAAAGTGTCGAGGGAATATAACATCACCGCCGGCAGGATTCAAACCGGCGGCAAACGCTCAAATCCTTTGAAGGCCGACTATATTCTCGTATATAATAACCGCAAACTGGCCGTCATCGAGGCTAAAAGCGACAAACTCGCCGTCGGCGAAGGCGTGGCGCAGGCTAAAAATTACGCCGAAAAACTGCGGCTCGATTACGCAAAACGAGCAGGAGCTAAAAATATAGAAAAAATGATCGAATCTATAAAATAGAAGAAAATTTATTTTTCGTTCGAATGCCCTGATTCGAGCGGATGCTCATTTTTGGATTCATCGTCCAGTCCGATGAAAGCAGAGTTTGTGCTTTTTACTTTTTTAAATTTGATATATGCTATCGCTATATTAATAAGGACCAGGAAAAGACCCAGCAAAACGTAAAAATTGCCGAACTCTTCGAGAATAGTGTGAGAGTTAATTGAGATAATATCTGCAAAGCAGTACCGGGGACGGAGCGCATCAAGAACGGTACAAACGAAAACAATGGATATATATTTTAAAATACCAGTCATAACGCATCAACTCAACCGTTATATATTCACCACATTTAAAGGCGCATAATTTATTATATATCATTTTCTGAATTTATGCAATAAATTTAATATATCACGTGGTATTCGCTATTATTGCATAAAAATCCGGGCTTATCGGCTTATTCACCTTTCGTATTTTTCGAATCGGAATCGGGCGAATCATCACATGCCTTTTCACGCGAATGTTTCATTATGGAAATTATTTCCGCTATGGCGCAAATCACCAGCATAAGCGTCAGAACGCCGGCGAGAAGCAGTTCGTGGCTGATACCGCTAATTTTAAAAAGTGGAGAAGGCGAATAAAGATCTGCGGCTGCCTGGCCGGTTGTAAGAATAATTAATAATAGTACCGAAATTAAAAATAAAATAATGGATTTCAAGCAGACTTTCATTTCAGCGTTCCTCCGTGTTTTACGATTATCGATGATTTATAAAATTTTTCTTGCAGGAATTCGTTTACATACATATTAGCATAAAACAAGAGAATAAAAAATGAAATACAATAAACCGCATAATAGACGAATATTTTTCTATCGTATTTGAACATCATAAATATTATTATCGCGCAAAGCGCCGCTTGAAGATAAGGGCTGATAATTTTTCCGACCTCGCTTTGATAATCATAGAATAACCGGTCCAACATAATATTTTTCAAGTCCACGTCCGGTTCTACATTCTTTATGTGAACGGCGTTAGGTATCTTTGAAGCGCCATAAAAAGAAAGGGCTTTAATATCATCCATTCTTTCCACCAGAGGCAGCTCGACTATATAATCGTTGATCGAATACACTATGAATGCAGGAAAACAGCCGAACGCTAAAATTGTAATTAAACTTAACGTCATTCCCTTCACCCAGTATGTTGATACGAAAAATATCTCCATATCAAGATATTCGAATAACATGTGCAGCATGAAAAAAAGAATGTATAAAACTATCAGCAGAATAGACGCGCCGAAAATACCGTCGGTATTATAAACTATGTAAGCTATTAAAAACATGCCGAGGATAAACAGGAACCTCGATACAGCTTTCAATTTATATTTTACCGGCACTTCGTCCTGGTTAATCGGATAAAACTTTTTTACGTTCATCAAAAAAACGAGCGCGCCGGCGAATGCGATAATACGTCCATAATCGCTGACGAGCGCTAACGTAAAAGTATGTTCGCCAAAAAGAAGATAACAGACTATAAAGACCGCTGTAAAAAATACGTCACAATATCCCGCAATAGAAGATCTGAATTTAAATTTTTTTGAGATAGCGCCCGACGGTGAAGCGAGCAGAAGAAAAAGCCAGAACACATTGTTAATCATTAACCTGACAACACCTAGCAATATAAAAAGAAAAAAGGAAAACCAATTATGCACGTCGCCATAAAACTTGTAATTCGAAGCCGCATATACGAACCATTGCCCGGCGGTAACAATCATGAACCATTTCCAGTTTCGCCCGATATAATATTTACCGCCGAAAAAACCGAACGCCGCCGCGACGAATGTCATAATAAGTATAAAAATCATTGTATAGAAGTTGATCGGACTATTATCGATGAAACTGCGAATCTCTCTCGATTTTATATCGGCGTTCTTTAAATCAAGCGACAAGACTGAATCGTCAGCTATATTTAATCCGGCGGAATCGATCGCTATTCGAGAATAAACCTTATAGCCTTCATAATTATAGGAATAAAAATCACCGTATAAGTAGCTGTATCCGAATCGGGATTCGTTTTTTAGTCTCTGCTCAAGCGAATAATCGGCAACATATTTCAAATCGACGCGGCCTTCGAGCTTTTCATTTATTACAAGCCCGATGTTGTCCAAAACCGTGAGCATAAGAGGATAATTGCCATTCTTACATTCGTGGAACATTTTAAACGGGTAGAAAAATTTGCCGGAGGTGGATGGATATGAAATAAAAGCATGCAGATTGGTTTTATAGTCGCGGCCTTGGTATGTGAATCTAACCGCGTTGCACGAATTATACGCCGCTTTTTGATCAAATTCATCGTGATCGGCGATATATAAGAATACGAACCGGCATCCGCTGACTAAATAATAATCGACGACGGGCTTATACCTTTCGTCAATATCCCCAAAGCCTTTTGCATGGGCTTTTATCTCAGGCCAGCCGCCGTTTATTTTATCATACTTAAATATTTTGTCGAAGTAATTTTCCGGCAGTTTTTTACTTCTTATATAATAAATCTGACGATATAATGGAAGCACATTTTCCTGGGCAAACAAACGACAGGCAAAATAAATGTCATTAGAATATTTGATGTTATGAAACCAGGATGCGGCGAAGTTTTTGATTTCAAGGAGTGAATCGATGAATACCGGAGATTCGTCCGCGATAATTTTGAACTCGGCGCCGGCCGGAACCGGAATCAGCCAGAAATGGGCCCGCTTGCTTTCGTCTTTTTTCGGCGCGAACAGCGGAATCATCATGACTTCTGAAGTCGGAGAGGCGCTTCGAAGATAGGCAGACGGGCAAGGCATCGGATTCGATTCGAAAGGCGAAGTGGGCTCAGCAAAAGCTTTAAGATTATGGCTGTAAGGTATTAAAAAAAATGAATAAATAAGAACTTGAAAAATAAAGCGAATTATTTTATTAGAACTCAATTTTCTCAATGGCTGTTGTTTCATTTTATTTTTGCTTTTCAATTAAAAGTTTAATAATATCGGCGCCTGATTCTAATAAGAGCTTTACAATTTCAAAATCGCCGTTCTTGGTTGCGTATATTAACGGCGTCGATCCTGAGTCGTTACCTGAATTAATATCAGCACCATTACTAACTAACAGACTGTGTAAAAACAACGCTTTAGATTTTTGAAAAAAAGTATATAAATATTTCGGCATATTTATTGACAGTAGATATTTTCATGCTATAATATAAGCATAATTTTATATTTTAAAAGAGTTTTCAATGGCTTATATTAGCGGCGACAAATATCAATTAAGTTTTTTTCCTCAATCCATAGACGAAATGGTTTCAGCGGACGATCCGGTTCGCGCATACGACGCTATTATAGATAAAATATTCGAAGAAGTCAAGCCTCGTATAAACTATAATGAGAAAAAAGCCGGCGTACACTAATATAATCCTCGCAATATGTTGAAGGTCCTTATTTATTTTCTATAAAAGGCGAAACAAAGTAAATCAAAGTTATTGATGAAATTATATGAAATGGAAGATAAATTGCTTTGATTATAGGTTTAATTTCAATTTCTGAATATTTATCAAAAATAATTTTATATATAATTGATTTACTATCATCATAATATAATAATGGAATTGTTGAATATAATGTGTAAATAAATAAAAATGCTACAAATAGAAAGATTGGTTTTTTATTCTTCAGTGAAGTGAGTAATACAATAATAGTACAATAAAAAAATAAAACAACTGACATAACAGGCAATAAAAAAGTAAATAATGTAATGAGTCTTATGAAATCCCAAAAACCTATTGTTAATGTAGTAAGTGTTATCATTAAAACATGTAAATATATCGCTAATATTTTCCCTGTTATTTTTTCTCTTATTGTTAATTTATTTATCAAAAAAAAATTATATTCAATTTGATTTTCAGGCAATGCAAAAATTAATGTCACAATTATTGAACAAATAAAAATGAATGTAAAATCTCGTTGAAAACCTATTATAATTAGAGGAAGGTTATTATTACCAGCATAAAAATAATCATCAAATTTTATATAAAAAATCAAATTAATAATAGTTGAAAACGTAAATATAAAAAAAAACAATTTTTTATTTATGTGTTTATTAGTCCAATAATGACAATAAAATGAACTATATATATTTTTAATAAAACTCATCTTTTTCCTTCTTTTAATATTTACTCAATTTTCAAATGCAAAACTTTTGTAAATAAACATAAAAATTGTTCGTTGATCAATTATACCTTTTTTTATTCTCGGATTTTTAATTCAAAGTGCTTAAAATCTAATAGTATAATATGGTTCCAACATTTATTATGATCCGATTTAAAGTGGGTTCGCTGCATATATCGGCATCGGGCAATTTCAATAGTGTTGGCGGTTTTCGAAGCAACGGTGTTGATATACTCAATATCATTTATGATCTTTATCTATATCAAGATTGTTAAATAATGGATTGTTAATTCTCCTCGCTCTGGTCTTTTCGTTAAGCCTACATTGTAAACTTAAATGAATTACAAATGAGAAAATTATTATAATTATTAAAAATTTTAAAAAGCTATCCAAAAAGGCGAAAGATTTTCGGGTTGCTTTATCATTAGTATGTTCATCGGTATTCTGACTACAATTGTGTTCTTTATTAAGAGCTGAAATTTCGTTATTTGGTTTTTTAATAATTCTTAAAATAAAAAATATTTGAAAAAATATGAATAAGATAAAGCATATGATACGAAAAATAAAAATAGGCGGATCAGATAAATATGTAAATAAGATACACAAACCCAAAATTAAAGTTAAAGTTGTAATTAACAAATTTAAACTCATTGTGTGCGTTGCTGATTTTTTATATGTCAGTTTTTTTCTCACTTCATCATCTCATACTGGCAATACAGCAGTTCACCGGTTTTCTCGTCGCGAAGGTGCAGGCCGTTACCCTCGCACCAGTTAAATACTTCGCATGAAGCGCATTTGCCGGTCTTCATCCACGACCTGTTTCGCATAACTTCAAAGCGGTTATGCCAGCAGTCCATAAATTTATCCTTATAGATATTGCCCTGGATATAGTCAGCCCGCAGGCTCGGGCATGCTGAAATAGAGCCGTCGGCCAGAACCGAAGCCACGTTTATCCCGGCGCGGCAGAACATAAAGCCCGGACGCACGCAATTTTCGAGAGCGCCCAGAAAGCCGTCACAACCGTAATCGACAGATATCCTGCCCTCTTTTTTAACTGCCATAATGAAGTCCATGATATATTTGAGCTGATTCGACGTTATTCGAAGCAAATTGTTCTCGCAGGCTCGCCCTTTTGTGAAAATATCAAATATCCGCCAGCGTTTTACGCCCAGACTAATCAACAGTCTTTTTATCTCATCGAGCTCGGTGATGTTTTTCTGCGTAACGCAGGTTATTGCCTCGAGCGTCATGCGCGCGAAGCGCGTTCCATATCTCAACGCGTTGACAGCCATCTTGAATGATCTGTCGTTCTGCCTGAGCCAGTTATGGCTTTTTTCGAGCCCGTCAAGACTTATACTTATCGAATGCATTCCCGAATTAGCCAGGCTGTCGAACCTGTCATTCGTCAGATGCAGAGCATTCGAAACTATGCCCCACGGATAGCCTCTTTTGAATAATTCAATTCCGCATTTTTCGAGATCGTTTCTTAAAAGCGGCTCGCCGCCAGTTATCGCTATAAAAATATTGTTAGGATTCATTTCCATGGCGATCTCATCGACCACCTTCAGAAAATCCTGATATGGCATATCCTGCACGCCTGATTCCTTCTGGCAGTCGCTTCCGCAGTGCAGGCAGCCAAGCGAGCAGCGCAGTGTGCATTCCCAGAAAAGATAATTCAGCCGGTGCTTGATGGCTTCGGCTTTTTTAACGTAGCGGAACATATCAAGTTGGATCTTTTTTTTGAATGGTATTTCTGTATACTTATTAAATTTATTACACATGGTTTATCTCGCTTAAATATTCAAATCATTTTCGTTCGTTTGAATTTTCTTTATAATGATTTACATCGGTCCCATCTGGCTTTTTTATCATTTTTTTATCGAAAGATGTTCGCGGTGGTCCATATTTAGCCACACAAATTTGCGAAATAATTTCCAGTCCAAAAAGAAAGGTTAAAACGGCAATTATAATACCGAAAATTATATTATAATATAAGTCTTTACTCGAATTTTTGGTTTTATCATCGATATCAGCTTTGTTAATGTCTGTATCTTTTTTATTCATAAAATCCTCTTATAAAATTACTTCAACGGTGGCTTCTTCCACGATAGATCCGTGCTCTACATAATCGATCGGTTTACCTCTTTCGAATTTCACATTTATAACCTTAATGATATTTTCACTGGCGGAATCGCACACATTAATCTCAAATGTATCGTAAACTATATTATAAATTTCAAAATCAAAATTGCCGTTTTTATCGGACAGTGTTGTCATTTCAGGCTTACATATTTTTAACAAGAGACCCTCGGCCGGACTTTTATCCACAGCCCTTCTCACAGTACCGTGAATTTTTTGAATTCTTAAAAGTTGAGGTAAAAAAGGTTCTCTCAGCCCGCCATATTTTATCGCCATTGGTTCATGATAATATCCGTCGTTTGTTTTTAAATATGCTTTTTCTTCTTCGATATCATCGGATGTCGTCGGCTTACTGAATATATTAAAAATATAAAATATCGCCAGTACTATCACAGCGACAATACCGATATATATTTTCTTGATTTTTGAAATTATTCTGCTTATCATTTAATTAAACACCGTTTCACATTCATATTTTTTGTGTCCGCTTGTCGCGCCAGCCGAACGAAGTATTTTCTGAATTTTTTTGTTGGCATCATCGGGCCGGTAAGAATAACTATAAAACATATCGAGCGCCGTCATTCCGTCCGCGTTCGCTTCGTTTATTTTAGCGCTGCGCTTGACTAATATTTCAACCGCACGCGCATTTTTAGCGCGAACCGCGAACATCAGGGGCGTCCACATATCCTGAGCGACCTGGTTCACCTCGGCTCCATTATCGATCAAAACATTCAACACCTCAGGGTCCCACTTATTAAGGCAGGCCGCGAATATCGGCGTAAGTTTCAACTCGTCGGTGCCGCGAACATTTACATCGGCCCCCAGCGCTATCATTGATTTTATGAATGGCGAATCCATATGAATTGAATTGGCGAATATCGGAGTATAGCCATAGTCGTTTCTTGCGTTAATATCGCAACCCGACTTTATAAGCATTTCAAGAATTTTGAAGCAATTACCTATTTTAGATGTGTCATCGTTTCTTTTATTTATGAAAAAAAATGCATTGCCTCCATACTCTTTAAAATTATATAGATAATAAAAACTTTTCCCGATTATCGTACCGCTATTTTCATAATGTATGGAATCGCTTATTTTCGTCGTCAGGCTTCTATTGCCGCCGTTATTTTTTATGGCGCGGGCATTTACATCAACGCCTTTTTTCAACATCAGCTCCAGGATTTGATAATCGCATTTATCAACGGCTGTAAAAAATAGAGGTATTTGGTAATATTGATTTTCGGGGGTAATGCTGTAGTTTATGCCGACGCCTTTATCGATCAACTGGCTCAACCACACGATACTCCCGGTGGAAATCGCCGCTTCGATCAGGTTTGACATCTTTGAAATGTCAATGGAATCAGGTTTATTTTTAAGCAGATCGATCATATTGTCATATTTAGAAATTATGGAGGCGCTCAACATATCGGCAAACGCCTTTTCATTATTTTCGCAATACGGGTCAGCCCCCTTATCGACTAGCAATTTGAATAGTTCATATGGAAAAGTGCCATATCGCCAGTATTCATCATAAATTATCGCCGCCTTGAGAATGTTATCACCTTTCAAAGAGGATTCCTTTATCCTTGCGCCGCGGTCGATCAGCAGCTTCGCTTTTAAATAATCTTTTTCATATGCCGCTTTCCTAAGCATCGTATTCCCACGCGAATCTTTCGAATTGATGTTAGTGCCCGCTCTTTTTATTTTTTCGAGTATTTTCTCCGCTTCTTTTAAATCGGCGCCTTTCGCCTTCAATAATTCGGCGGCTTCGGTCCGAGCGCTGGTAATAGCTTCGCAGAGCGCATTGATTCCATTGTTGTTTTTAGCATTTACATTCGCCCCGTTTTTGATCAGCAATTCGATCGCGCCTGTGTTGCCGGCCATCGACGCATACATAAGCGGAGTGGTGCCGTCGCTCGTTCCAAGATCGGGATTGGCGCCTTTGCTCAATAAAATTTTAATTAATTCATCCCTGCCATACCATGAGGCATAAGCCAGAGCGGTGAAGTCATATCGATATCTCTTGTTTACGTTATTTTTTTTCTCCAGCAATATCCCGGCAATTTCATCATTACCGTCTATTATCGACATGACCAGAGGAAACGACGAAAATGATCTGTTATTAAATCGATTGATACTGCAGTCGGAATCCATCTCATCTTCACTGATGACTCCAGAAAGAATCTTTACCATTTCAATGTTTTTTCGTCCGATAGCGTTCATCAAAGTTATATTAAATAACTCAGACCTGTATGCTATCTTTTTAATATTTTCAGCTGAAAGAAGCAGCTTCAATGCTTCAATATTATTTTCATCAACGGCTTCGCTTATAACCGATTCATTAATGGATTCTACGGAATCCAGCAGATATTTTAAGATCGAAAGTTCGCATCGCTGCGTCAAAGCTTCGGTAATAACACCATTAATCATACGGTTAGAATTATATGTTTCAATACTTTTGACATATATTTTTATTAAATCGAGGTTGTTCGATTTAATTACTTTCTTATTCATATTATTTATATTTATATTTAAATCGTCGGTATACAAGTACGATCCCAGATATATTTCTGCGCTTTCAAGGTTATTATTATCAACCGCATCTTCGAATTTTCTTTTCAGCTCGGCAAATGTCATTTTATTGTACCCTATGGCTTCACGTTTTTTGAATAATTCGCGCGAAGCGGGAACTTTATGCGATAGAAGCAATTTCAGAATATCGAACAAATCGGGATAATATATATTATTATCGTGATTATAAATGTAATAAAACACGTCTTTCATATTCGCGGCTCTGATGTTGACATCCGCTCCGGCGTTCAAAATGGTTTTGAAAAATCTGATGTTCCGTCTATTTTTAACGAGCCTGATCAGGGCGGTTTCTCCAGACTTGTTGCATGCGTTCACGTCTATGCCGCAGTCTATTAAAAGCATGAAATTTTCAATATTATTTGAATCAACGGCCTTCATTAAAAGTGTATTTTCATCCGAATCAGTGACGGTTATGTCGGCTCCCTGCTCTATCAGATATTTCAAAAAATATACTGTCTTCATTAAAATAGTATTTTGATTTGGATCGGTGACGGTTATGTCGGACTCCTGCTCTGCCAGATATTTCAAAAAATATTCGTACTTATCGTCGCCATTTAACAACATCGAATTAAGTAATTTTGATTTTTTGTCGGGATCACCTATCGATCCTGCAATTTTTTTTAACTTTTCGACATAATAGATATTCGAATTATTATCAGGGTTTTCATTAATATTAGTACCATTTTTTAAGGCGGAATCGATTTCCGGCCGGCCGTCATTTTTAAACTGCTCCGCGATATCTATGGCGTTAAACGACAATCCACTTTCTTTGATCATCCCGACATATTCCTGCCTGTTCAGACGCATGGCACTTGAATATGCGTTAATTTTACCGTCGACATCAGCGCCTTTATCTATCAAATATTTAATTATCTCATCATTGCCTGGGTTTTCGACCAATAGTTCAAGCGGTGTTTCATTAAATTTATTTTTGATATTAATCTTAGCTCCGTTTTCTATAAGGGTTTTAATAATTCTGAAATCAGGTTTGTTACGTATGGCCATAAATAACGGCGTATCTCCGTCGTTATATGAGGCATTGACATCCGCTTTTTTACCGATAAGATAGTCGAACAGGCCGTGGTCACGGTTTATTACCGCGCACATCAGAGGCGTAAGGCCGCTTTTAGTATTCATATCATATCGCCCGTTAGACTCGAAAATGTCCTTGACGTCTGAATATTCTTTCAACATCATCTTATTTAATATTACATTGGATAGATTAAACTTATAACTGTTCAACAATTTGAATATTTCCGGATCTCGCACTTTAATTATGTCGTCGTCTAAAAATGAATATTCTTTGATGTAATCAGTGAAGTTAAATTCGTTTAGAACGCATTGAACGAGTTCTTTCGAATTCCTGTTTAGAACATATCTCATAACTGCATATTCGTTTATACCTTGTTTAGTATATTTAATCACAAGTTTAAAAAGTTCAACATCACTGGCTATTTTATCGATAAAATCTTTGGTTCTTCTCCAATTTAGTTGCTAAAAAATGCTTCTTTAACAACGAGAATAAAATATTCCATATCGTTAAAACCATAAGCTTTCCGCTTGATTAGTTTTATTTTGTTGTTAAAGCCCTCAATAATACTAGTATGTATTGGATACATACAATGGCTTAATATTCCATGGGCGTGCGTTTGAAGCGTCTTAACAAAAGATTTCAGGTATTTAATTCCGCTATCAAGCGCCAGCTGGCACCAATATTCAAGGAATTCTGAGGCTTTGCCGGCATGCCTGTGACTCCATAACTTCTTTAATAGATCTTTGAGAATCAGCGTAGTTGTTATATTTTTATTGATCGCAAGTATTTTGTTTAACTTTGATTTCTCTTCTTCATGAAGGTTTTCTGAGTTTTTGAGCAATAAATACCGGCTGCCTTTGATTATCTCTTTGTCTTCTTTAGATGCTGCCATATATTCGGCAACCCTTATTTTATCTATTATTTTGCTGAACGTGTTAAGCATATGGAATTGGTCGAAAACTATGCAGGTATTAGGGAGGCAATCCAGCGTCGCTTTAACGAAAGGCTTCCACATATCCATTGCCACTGCTTTTATGCCTTTTTTCTGCTCATCGGACAGCAGGCTGTAAAAGCGTTTAAGCGAATTAAGCCGCCGGTCTTTCCCTATCCAAAGAACCTTTTTGGAATCCCAGTCAATAACAACTGTCAAGTATTTATGGCCTTTATGAATCGCTATCTCGTCAACCACCAATATCCTAGGACGTCCCAAGTTTTCGTTTGAAAACTTGTGCAGTAGATATTTTTTGTGGACCTCTTTGACGGTTTTCCAATCAAGGCTGAGGTGTCTGGCGACGTCTGTAATGGCCATAAAATGGCATAAAATCACGATATATTCGGCCAGCCTCTTTGTTATTCGAACTCCGGGTTCCGTTATCCCAATATCTTCAACGGTTATGCCG
>MWBZ01000081.1 GCA_002069765.1 bacterium ADurb.Bin243 | reverse complement strand
CCGACACTACCTATTGGATCGAACTTCCGGCGGGGCATCACAAATATGCCGTTCTGGATAAAAACACCAGAGAAGAGCTTAAAGCAGGAGATTTTTTGCCGGGCGATAAAATAAATATAATGCCCAAATCATAAAAGTATTTAATTAAGTATATGTATTGTGGTATAATAAAAAATTGTAACAGACAGTAAAGAGGTAAAAAAATGAATTTTAAAAAAACTATTTCGTATATGGCCGCATTTGCGATAATGCTAATGCTCTCGGCGGCCAGCTATGGCGAAATGTCGGACACGAACCGTGCCGCGCTGGAACAGCTCCGCACGAAGATGAAAAGCGGCGCCGGTACTCAGCCGTTAAAACAGCCCGCGCCGTCGTATGCGGTAAAAAGCGAAAAAACGCAGGCGCCTCCCCCGGCAAAGGCCAGAGCCAGGCGTTCCGCGGCCGCGCAGGAAATAAAAGCTTTGCCTCAGGCGCCCGAAACGGCCCTTCCCGCTCCTGCAACCGCGCCTTCCACGCCGCCGGTTCCTGCAGCCGCGCCTCAAAGTAATTTTAAAACCGAGGTTTATTCCGCGCCGTCTGCTCCCTCCGAACCCGCTGTGGTTTCTGTAAAAACTCCGGCTCCGGTGTTAAAAGCCGAAGATATTGTCGCCAATATCGCTAAAACCGATGATTGCTTTGACGTCGTTCTCGATCCCGGCCACGGCGGACGTTATGAGCCTGCACGCGGCTATTCCGGCGACCACTGGGACCCGTTTTCTAAAACTTTTTTGCTGCCTTATAATTTCGGGGCCAGCTCGAGCGGAATTTACGAGCACGAATGGACGCTGCATACCGCTAAAAAAGTAGAGGAAATTTTAAATTTAACCCGTACCGACGCCGGTTTTATAGAATTTTGCAAGATAGTTCAGAAATACGCCGACATCTCGTCTTCAAAAATCAAGAGGGTCAGGATTAATACTCACCTTACAAGGCGCTACAGCTGGGAAGACGATCCCGAAAAAAATTCGCCTAACGTCAATAAGAAGTACAGACTTTTCGACAGCCCTGATTCCTTTTCCGGCGGAGCGAAAGGCAAGCCTTCCGAAAAAATGTATCCGGGCCGCATCTCGTTTATTAATCAGCTGTCGCCGGATCTCGTGGTCTGCCTTCATAACAATTCCAGCCCCAACCGAAACGTCAGAGGTTTTTCTTCTGTAATAGTGCCTCACTTCGATTTCTTTTCGAATATAAACGGAATTATAACCAACGGTATGGGCAATGTCTCGCCAAACGACGTAAAGGTCAACGAACCTAAATATAAAAAAGTCGCCAGTTTCATAACTTCGGTCATAACGCGGCATGAAAAAATCGACGTTAAAACCATTATTTCGGACACCGCCACTTATTTTACCGGCTTTCGCGCTTTCACTCAGAAGTTCATCGGTCTTCGTTACCTTATGGTGACATGGCGCTATAATACTTCTTCGCTTTTCACTTCGTTCATGCTTTTTTTCATGCGTGAAAATTCCATCTATGAAAACTACAGGCGTTCAGGCGGTCCGGAAGGCTATGGCGGAGATAATTTTTATTCTTCCGAAGAAATAATACGTTACGTAAGGGCGGCTTTATGGAACGACCTCAAATCTTCTAACGCCAATTACGCCGCCAGAACCACTCCAGAGGAATACGCCGGCGAGCACGCTTCGCCTTTCGTCTCAGACTGGGCGATACCTCTTCACGTAAACGCTATAACTTCTTTTATAGAAATAGGATACCTTTCCAACGCGAAAGACAGAAAAATGCTCAAAGAAAAACAGGCCGTCATAGCGGAATCCATAGCGGTCGGCATTTATTCGCTGCTCGCCGGATTAAAGCCCGTCAAGCTCGAAGGCATCGAATCGCCGCGCGGCGCGGCCATAGATTTCGCCAAGTACGGCAGGGATAAAAACTCTAACGGATACTTTAACATTTCGTGCAGGCCGCTTGCGTTTTGATCCTTATATATAAAAAAATCGAGGGGGTTTTTTATGATTTATGTAGTCGTTTTAGTGGGAATAATAATTTATTATTTACTAATATACTATTTTATGATAAAGCCCAATCAGAAAGCGCTCGAAAAGACCAATAAAAAACTTAAATTGCTTTACGATCTGAGCATGAAATTCCATGAAACCATTACCCTCGAAGATTCGCTCGAGCAGATTTTAAAACAGCTTATCGATATAGTCAACGCAGATGCGGCGTCGCTTTTTCTGCTCGACGAAAAAAGGGAGTTTTTTTACTGTCCAGTAGCGGTCGGGCCGACGGCGCGCGAGATAGTGAAAGTGAAAGTGCCTTACGGCGAAGGGCTCGTCTCTAAAGTCGAGCAGTTAAAAAATCCGCTTCTGATAAATGACATGAGCCTTGAAAAAAACCATTTTAAAGAAGTGGACGAAGCGCTAAACTACAAAACCACGACAATGATATGCGTTCCGTTGTTCGTAAAGGAAAAATTTTTAGGCGCTTTCCAGCTTATAAATAAAAAAGACGGCAGGAGTTTCAGCATGGAAGACAGCGACCTGCTTGGCGCCATCGCAAGCCTTACTTCGCTCGCAGTAAAGAGCGCGTGTTATTTTAAAAAGCTCAATAAGTAATTATGAATAAAGACGTCGGAGTCAAAAACGGTTGCTTTGAATTTTTCGTTCCGGAGCTTTCCGGAGGCGAAGACGAGCGAAAGTTTAAAGTAGAAGTGACTAGCGAACTGGAAACTTTTTTTCTGTTTGCCGGCTTCGCCTGCGCGGCCGTTTCGGCAGTTCTGTTTTTCCTGTCTTATTACGGCGGCGCCGAATTAGATTCGTTCCGCTGGCATCTCAAAACGGCGGGGCTTATAACTTTCGCCCTGGGCGCTGTTATGGCCTTGCTATATAAGGCGACCGACAACTATTACATAATGGACGGTTCCAGCCGGAAAATACTTTTCAATTACAGGTTTTTATGGTTTTCTAAAGTCGCTCCGGTAATAGATTTTTTCGATCTGTACGCGATTTTCGTGACCGCGGCCGCCGTCAGGGAAGACTGCTTAACTTATAAGATAGTGGCGGTAACTAAAAGAGCGGCCGTGATAACTTTAAGCGATTATGAAAGACCGGGGGCGCTCGCCGTTCTCAATAAAAAAGCCGGAGCCATGGCCGCGCTCGCAGGATGCTTATACGCCGAATGCCCCGAAGGCGGATTTTTTTTCATCGACCACGCCGGGGGAGTTATAAATAAAATAGTCTTCGATATAAAATAAAAGCGCCGGCCGCTGACCGGCCAATCTATTCACTGGCCGCGCAGATCGCCGGGATTTAATGTCCGGCTTTCTCAGCGGCTTTTTTCGTAATCGCTAATTACGCGTTCTATTTTGGATTTGAGCGATTTAAGCTCGTCTATTTTTTCGCCGGCGATATAGTCGAGTATGGCTTTATTGCCGATGAGTTCGTCGTCGATGTCTATATTGGCGACGCGCGGGAAGAAATACTTATTTAAAATTCTCTGCAGTCTGTCTTTTACAGGGTCGAAAAATATTCCGACTATAAGCGCGTTAAGCAGGTTTACCGCGAAAGAACTTGAATTCAGCCAGCTTTGCGTCAGCTGCTCGGCCGCCACCGCTACGGTCAATACCGTTATGGCGACGAGTATCATCAATATTGAATATAGCACGCCTTTTTTTACGGCGAATTCTATGTGCAGAAAATTATGTTTTACGATAGCGTAAGCCGTAAGGGCGCAGAATAAGATAATGCCGTATTCGAACGTGGACACCTCTATAAGCACGCCCGATATTTTTTTGAAGATGTCGAAAAAACCGAAAAGGAAACAGACTAAAACTCCAAGAAAAATGTGCCTTATTTTTGCCCTGTAATCCACCGCGTTTTGAACGGACTGCGAGAAGTAAAGATGGAACATGGAATACGCTCCGCTCACGATTAACGCGCCGGCGTATAAGACGAAAAAAGGTCCCCTGACGCTGGCGAAACCGGTTAAAGTAAGCGTGACTCCGGAAACGATGAGCGAATTGTAATTTAAAAAGGCTATCAGCGAAAATAAACCGTAAAAAAAGAGAAGCTTTAACAGTGGACTGCTCTGATTGCAATGGTTTTCCGAAACGAAGGCGAAAACGAAATGCGGAAGAAGGGCCGTCAGAAAAGCCGTTGAAAAAATACATGTTTTCGACGCCAGGACCGCGCTTGCGGGATCTTCGGCAATGTACATGAAAAAGGCCCCTGAATTATAAAAGCACAGCGCGGCGCAAAGCGAGGTGAAGAGGCGGTTCGTGCGCGCGCCCTTATTCTGCGCCAGAACGAACGAACCGAGCAGAGCTACCAGGATGCATGAAATAAGCGGCAGGACGGAAAAAAAATATTTTATATGCATAACTTGGCGGAATTTAAAATGTAATTTACAGTTTTCTTATTTGAAACCGTCAGGACAGATTTTTGTTTATATATTGCTTTATGTCGTTTTTCAGGACGGCGTCTTCGATGAAATTGAATTTCGATCTATAATCTCTCAGCGCGGCCAGATCGATTTCGCACGAAACAAGACCTTCTTCTCCGCCGCATTCGGCGAGTATTTCGCCGCCCGGCGCTACGATCATGGAATTGCCTCCGAGCTCGAGCAGGCCGTCGTTAAGGCATGTGTTCGATGCGACCACGTAGCACTGATTCTCGATAGCCCTTGCCACCAGAAGCGAGCGCCAGTGGGAAATTCTGGATAAAGGGAACTGGGAGGAAACGCTGAGTATTTCCGCGCCGTTGAACGCCGCGATTCTGAAAAGCTCCGGAAAACGAAGATCGAAGCAGACGAAAGGCGATAATACGAAACCGCCCGTCTGTATATTAAAAACCTTAAACCCGGCTTTGGAATAGGCGTGCTCGTTATTTTTTTTGAAGAGCTGAATTTTATTGTACGTTCCGCATATTGAGCCGGAGGAGCTTATAACGTAAACTCTGTTGAAAATGCGCTTGTCCTGGCTTGAATCGTAATAGTCTATATGCGGATGGGATCCGGCGACGATCACGGCGGAGTATTTTTTTGCCAGCTTGCATATTTCATCGATTATTTCTGATGTTTTTAAAATATACGGGGATTTGAGCACTTCCGGATAAAGCCCCACGACCCACATTTCAGGCATTACTACGAGTTTCGCGCCGTCCGAGAGGGCTTTTTCAAGCAGCGAATAGCCCTTTTCGAGATTGAGCTCCGGTTCGTTTATTTGCGTATGAATTTGTATTACGGCCGTTTTGATATTCAACTTAAATCACATCGCTCTTTTATATAGTCGCATAATACGGCATACTCGGCTTCCGTGAGCTTTGAAATAAACTCTTTCAGCCTTTCCGGCTTTAGAGTTTTTTTCGTGAGTTCGAATTCGAACACGAACAGGTCGTATTTTTCACGAAATACTTTGAGCCAGTGAGAGGCTGCGAGATGATACTTGTCTTCGCAAAGATTTATAAGGCCCATTGTAAATATCGAAAGATAATGGTTGGGTATCTTTTTGAAATTGTAATCTATCAGTTTGACCGCCTGGTCGTATTCGCTTATGAACAGGTAAATTTTAGCTATATAAGCCCTTTCTTCGGCCGTAGCCGGTTCTATCTTCAGAGCGCGCTCCCAGTAGTATTCGGCCCTGTAATTTTTCTTCAGCCGGAAGCAGATGTCGCCGAGGTACATGAGGGTAAATATATCGTCGCTATAGTGGCGATAAATCGAAGTGAAAATTGAAAGGGCTTTTTTATAATCTTCTTTGTAGTAGAAGCATACCGCTTCTATTTTTTTCAATTCAGCGTTTTTGTCGAGCTCCGGGATATCCTTGAGTTCGAGAAGAGTGTTAATGAAATCGCCGGTTTCAAAAAACATTCTTATCACTTCGAGACGCAGGGCTGCGTCGCCGCCGCGCTCGCGCAGATAATTTTTAAAAGACTCTATGGCGAGCGTTTTTTCTTTGAAGTTTAGATACACGCAGCCGAGAAGTTTCATTACGCGCGGCGGTTTGATTCCGCGGGCGGCGAGAGATTCGAGCGCGCGCCTCGCGGCGGCGAAATCGTTGTTTTCGTAATGATATTCAGCGTTCATTATCAGGAAAAGGTCGTCGTCCGGAAATTTTTTCAGGGCGTAATTGAGCATTTCACGAAATTTAGCGCGATTACCAGTTTCATGATAAATATTACATAACTCTAATATTGTCGGATAGTAATCCGGCACGTTGTTTATGATTTCTATGAAGTCCTGTTCTAATTCCGTAAGCTCGTTTCGAAGCCATTTTTGGTTGTTGGAGCACAAGAAATAACTGTCGAGTTTGTACTCTTCAGTCTTGTGCAGCGCGGCCTCTTCTGACTCCGAACGCGGATGCGTCAAAACCTGTTCTTTTTTATTCATTTTAATCACCGGAAAGTATTATAACAAAAATAAAAAGCTTTTTCAATCGATTTTCTTAAGTTAATATTTATATTAAAAACTGCCTAATAAAAAAACTTGCATATTTGGTCTGCGCGTGATAAAATAATTTCCGGACGGTTAAATACGCTCCATTTTATACTTATGTAGCGAAGGAAATAATGGATTTTCACGGAGGATTAAAATTACCGCTCAATCATGAGCTCACGATAGATAAGCCTCTTACCCTGGCTAAACCGCCGCGCAAAGTGTGCGTGCTGTTGAGCCAGCACTCGGGGTCTCCCGCGGTAGCGTCGGTCGCCAAAGGCGAGCGCGTGAAGCTTTTCGACGTAATAGCGAAGGCTATAGGCGCGGTTTCTTGCGATGTCCATTCGCCCGTATCCGGAGTGGTGGAAGCGGTCGACGAATACGCCCATCCTTATTATAAATATAGCCAGGGCATTGTGATAGCGGCCGATCCGCCAGGCGAAGAAAGCGGCGCTTTAAGTTTTAACGAAGCGCAGCGATTTGAAATAGATGAAATAGCGGAACTCGCAAAAAAATGTTCCGTAATAGACACCGTATCGGGCAACAAACCTCTTCATTCGAAACTTTCAGGCTTGAAGCCGTCGCAGGTCCATTATTTTATAGTCAGTTTCGTCCAGAACGAGCCTTATATCCATAACATGGAAACCATCTCACATAATTATATGGACGAAATAATTTCTTCGGTCTCTTACCTCGGAGACGCTCTCAGCCCTGCGTTCATATTTCTGGCCATTCCATACCATATGATAAAACTCATCACCGCCATAGACAATAAGTTGAATAAAAACAGGGCGGAATATAAAAATTTCAAGATAGTCAGAGTCACCGATAAATATCCGCAGGCCAACGAACTCATACTTGCTTCGAGCATACTTAAAACTAAGATCAATCCTTCGAAAATATTGCAAAATCATAAGTGCCTCATACTCGACGCCTCCACCATGTTTCACCTTTACGAGGCGCTCAAGTTCAAAAAACCTCAAATCGATTGCCATCTTACCGTTTCAGGTTACGGAATAACGAAACCGGCTAACGTGAAGGCTAGAATCGGGACTTATATTTCCGATATAGTCGAACAGTGCGGAGGTTTCTGCGGCAACGTCAACTCGGTCATCGTCGACGGCCTTATGTCGGGATACTCGCAGTTCACGCTCGACGTGCCGATTATTAAGTCCAACCGTTCGATCACCGTAATTCCTACCGAAAGGCTTTCTTCTTCAGGAGAAGAAAAGTGCATGCGGTGCAAAAAATGCGTCGATATGTGTCCTATGGGCCTTAATCCGGCGCGGCTTAATTTCATCAGCAGGTCTTCGGCGCATGAAAAAGCCGTCGAAGAGGGGATTTATTCGTGCATCGAGTGCGGCGTATGCTCTTACATATGCCCTTCGCGCATCAATATCGCCCACTCCATTATATTGTCTAAAAAAATGATACTCGAAGCCAATATCAGAAGGCGGAAAATGAATGAACCAATTTGACCTTGCAGTTTCGATCCATCCATATATACATTCTCCGCTTTCGAAGGGAAGCATATTTTTAAACAGGCTTCTAGCCCTTGCCCCGCTGGCGCTTCTGGCTATTTACCATTACGGCATGCTCGCGCTCGGCACTATACTCGTAACGGCTTTTTTTGTTTTGCTTCCCACCTATATAACATTGAAGTTAAAAGGCAGGCGGCTGGCCGATATCGAGCATGAAAACTATTATTACGCGCTTCTGCTGGCCCTGGCGCTGCCGGCCGGAACTTCCTACCCGGCGGTCATAATCGGCGCTCTTGCGCTCAATCTTCTGGTTTTTTTCCCGCGCGAATCCAATATTTTCAGAATAATCAATCCGGTGGCTCTTGTTTCATGTTTTCTCGCGATGGCGTTTAATGAAAAAATCTATTTTTTTAACGGCCCGCGTCCGTTCATGTCGGCGGCATGGTTCAATCCGCTGCCGGCCGAAAGCTATTCGGGCGGGTTTCTTTTTAATATTCATAACGACGGGACCGCCGGCGAAAGCGTCAAAAAGATAATCGAGCTTCTTTCGGCCTGGCATCCATGCCATTACGGCGAGCTTTCCATTACTTTATGCGCGGCCGCATTTATATTTTTAGTTTTTAAAAGTTCGGCCGATTATGCTCCGTTTATAGGCTCGGCCGCAGGGCTATGCGCGGCGGTTTCGTTTAATTATTACGGCGCCGGCGCCGTGGCGATAATCTCTGAAATTCTCAGCCACGCTTTTGCGAGCATGTTTTTGTTTTATTCATGTTTTATCCTTACCGACTATTACAGCTCGCCCATGAAGTTTTCTGCGCGTGTCCTTTACGGTTTTATTTTCGGCGTCCTGTTTATTTTATTGAGCTCTTCGTTCGAAGGCCGCGATTGCGCAAATTATTCGCTGGCTATCGCTTCGACATGCGTGCCCGTGATCGATAATATTTTTAATTCGGGAGGCCGCCGTGAATAAAATTATAATTTCTTTTTTTACCGTGGCTTTCGGCCTGCTGCTTTCTTTCGTCTTTTTAAATTTCTCCAACCCCCGGCCGGAATACTTTATGAGCGCCGGATTTTTAGTTTCCGACGAAAAGATCAAAGCGGCTTTTTTGGGCATGGGTATCAATCTCGAAGATATTCCTCCGGGCTTTTATGCATGGCAGAGCGCAACGCCTTCAGCGGCGCTTTATGAATCTAACGCCGGGATTTTGAGCGAGCTTAGCTCTGAAGACGTTTACAAAAATTTCAAGTTTAAAAATCAAAGCGGCCCCTGGATAAAATTTTTAATATCAGCGGATTCGCAGATGGTGTTTACATCTAGCGGACTTATTTCGGCCGGCAATTCAAGCAGCATGGACGTGCTTGAAACGATTTCCAATAAAATAAAAACGGCTATCAATGAATCCAAGAAAATAAAGTTATCACAGAGCGCTGATCAGTCATCTATGAATGTATGCGCCGCAATATACAATGCCATAGGCGATAAAATCACCGTCGGGCACAGCATGAGCTTTGTGCCTCTCGTTCCGGCCGGCCAGATGACTCAGAGCGAAGCAAAGCTGCTTGAAAATTCCACCGTAAAAGACATTTTCATAGCCGGAAAAAAACGCGGCATATATCTCGAAGCCTTTTTCCCCGGCTATTTTAACCGTGTCAAGCTCGGTTTCGTTATAAAAAATTCAGGCCATATAGCTAAGATTTTTATATTGAGCGAAAAAAAGACTATATTTATCGCCGGCGGCGTAAGGGATGAAAGTTTTCTCGATGCTTTCAGCCAGCTTCTGATCGGCGACGTCAAGGCCGAAAATGCCGAACTGTTCAAAGAAAGCGGCGCACGCCACGAAATTTATACTCTCAAGTATAAAATGATCAAGTTTATGTCGGGTATTTTCCCGCCGGTAAAAAGTTATATTTCACGGAGATGGGATTGAAAAATTTTAATTTTTTAAAAATGTCCACTATAGGCGTTATTCCATTGTTGATGGCGGTCGATTGCCTTTCGTCAGCCGCGCTATATTCGGTTTTATATTTTGCAGCCATGAGCGTAAGCTCGGTCAGCCTTTACGCTCTTAAAGGCTTTAATTACCGCGGAAAGTACCTTTTTGCGGTGTTAACGGCCTTTTCTTTTAATTATTTTATTTACTCGGCCCTGCTCGCCGGAAAATACTGCGCTGGAGGCAGCCCGCAGCTGTTCGTGTTTATAAGTTCTATTTCGGTGGCGGGAATATATTTTGATTACGAGTTTAAGCACTTCAACGGTTTTATCGATTTTTTAAAATATTTTTTTATAGTGGCCGCTTCCGGCATGATCATATTTTTTACTTACGGCTTTTTGATTTATATTTTTAACGATAGGCTCGGCCATAAAATCACTTTTTTTTCATATCCGTGTTCGGCCGTAATCACTTCTGCCGTATGCGCTCTTTTAATCAGCAGGCTTTTGAAAAAAATAATTTGATAATGGCTTATTGTATGTTATAATATAATCACGGTCGAGTAAAAAAGATTTTTGCATATGCGCAAAGAAAGTTAATTATGTTCAGCGAATATTTTTTGTTTTTCAATATACTTTTGTTTTCGGGATTCGGCATCGAAATTATTTTTGGGCACAAAAGAAGCGATTTCAAGCCTTACTTTACGGTTTGCGCCGTAAATTCATTTACGCTTATAATTAATTCGCTCGCCTTCTTTTTACTCAAGGATTCGTTTTTTGTTAAATATGCCATAGGAGAGCATTATGTCTTTCTCATGGCGGCGGCTTCGGCGTTTTTTTTAAACGAATTATTTTTTATGCTGCTCAGGCACTCCGATTTTAATATTTTCGATTCCATAAATCTGGTGAGCATTGTTTTTCCGATGCAGCTATACCTTTCGGCAAAACGCGCCGGCGATGTTCTGGCCGCTTCGGCCGGAGCGGGGCTGGCTTTTCTAATTTTCTCGTCGCTGTTTTTTTACATTAAAAGGCATGTCGAGGAAAACAGCGATTCGGCCGATGATTTTACTGTTTTTTGTTATGAAATGATTTTATTCGGATTATTTTCGGCTTCATTTTCTATTTTTTTCAGGGTGGTGTAAGTGAGTTCGTTAAAAAAATTTAAAGTTACAATTCCATATTTCGACAGCGGCACAAAAAAAGAACATACGGTAGACTTTTTTATCGATGCGCGCGATCAGTCGGCCGCGGTAAAGGCGGCCCGCGAAAGATTCGAGTCTTATGAAAAATCGTCTCACGCTTCCTGGGTAAGGATTATACGCGAAGACGGAATAAAAGTTGAAGAAAAATAAAGTGGTTTGTTATAATTTATGCATTTACCTGTTTTATTTTATCTGGCCGGTTTCGTTTTAACCGCCGCGGCCGCGGGGGAATATTTTTATTCGGCCCGTTCAGGCGCGGGCCCTTCGGGTGCTTCTAAAAAAGGCGGCGCCGCCGACGACCGGGCGTTAAAAATTTTTCAGCTGCTTACCTCCATAGACTGCCGCAAATGCGGTTTCGCCAGCTGCTACGACTTCGCCCAGGCCGCCTGTGAAACTCCCGAGCTCGTGAACTTATGCGCGCATTCTTCGCGCACTATAATTAAGAACGCTCATAATATCTGGGGTTATTCGCCCGTTTTCGACAATAATCTTTCCGCGAGGCTTTTTTGCTCGGCCGGCGTTTCAAACTGCGCCGAAAAGTACCGCTATTACGGAACAAAAAGCTGCGCCGGCGTAAAGCTTTTGTGGGAAGGAAACCGCGAATGCATATACGGCTGCGTGGGCCTGCACGACTGCGTAAAAGTCTGTCCGGTCGGCGCTATCGAGCTTATAGATAATTTCCTGCCGCGCATTAACGAAGAAAAATGCGTCGGGTGCGGAAAGTGCGCGCAGATATGCCCGTTCGACGTCATAAAAATAATGGACCGCGGCAGCAAAACTTATATACGCTGCCAGACTAGAGACTGCGGCGCCCTGGTGCACAAGATATGCTCCAGCGGATGCATAAGCTGCATGGTTTGCGTGAAAGCCTGCCCGTATTACGCTATAGATACCGACGCAAAAGTGCCGCGCGTCAACAACGATAAGTGCGTGGATTGCGGCATATGTGCTGCCAAATGCCCGCTTTCGATTATAACGTCGAAAAGCCTCAATGAAAAAATCGTCTCTATAATAGAAGAAAAATGCAATATGTGCGGCATATGCGCGCAGATATGCCCGTCTGCCGCTATCGGCGGAGATTCGAAAACGCCTTACAGGGTGATCACGGAAAAGTGTATCGGCTGCGGCATATGCGTTAGCAGATGCCCTAAGGAAGCGATAATCGAAAAAATGTCCGAATGACCGTCAGGAGATTTTTATGAGTGCGGGAAAAGTTACGGCGCGCCATTATGAAAAGATTGAAGGTTCAGAGAATCTGCGCTGCCTTCTGTGTTCCCATAAATGCGTGATCGCGCCCGGCAAAACAGGGTTCTGCCGCTCGCGCCGCAATATATCCGGCGCGCTTTATACTCTCAATTACGGCCTTGCCTCGGCCGTGAACATAGATCCCGTCGAAAAAAAGCCCCTTTATCATTTTATGCCGGCCTCATCGATAGTTTCAATAGGAACTAACTTCTGCAATTTTTCATGTAAGTTTTGTCAGAATTACGAAATTTCCCAGTCGCGGACTCCGCAGGTCGAAATCGACGGCCCGAAGCTGCTTGCGCTTGTAAAAAAAACTCCGGAGTGCTGCGGCGTAGCTTATACATATAACGAGCCGATAATATGGTATGAATTCGTACAGGATACCGCCGGTTTTATAAGGGACAATTCTTTTAAGACAGTTATGGTCACTAACGGCGATATTTCAGCCGAAGCTTTCGCCGGTCTAGCCGGCCGAATAGACGCCATGAATATAGACCTTAAGGCTTTCGACAGGGAGTTTTATTCGCGGATTTGCTCGGGCTCGCTCGAAAGCGTCTGCCGGATGATTGAAACGGCTTATAAGGCGGGAATAATAGTCGAGGTGACGAACCTTTTGATTCCGGGGCTCAACGATTCAGACGCAATGATCTTTGCCCTTACGGATTTTATCGCTTCGGTTTCAACCGATATCCCTCTTCATTTTTCAAGGTATCATCCGGCATATCTTATGAACTATCCCGCCACGCCGGCCGCGAGCCTTTACAGGGCATACGATCTGGCCGTTAAAAAATTAAAATATGTCTATCTAGGAAATATAACGGATTGCGATAAGAACTCGACATATTGCCCGGGCTGTAAAAAAATGGTAATAAAAAGAAAAAATTATATCTGCGAGCCGATCGCGATAAACTCGAAAGGCGAATGCGCTTACTGCGGCGAAAAAATATATGGCAATTTTTATAATTGCGGCAATTGACTATTTATTAAAAAAATGATAAAATTTTGCTAAAAAAATTCGGAGATAGATGATGAAACAGAATAAAAATTTTAATTTTAAACCCATGTCTTCAACCAACGAAAAAATGCTTATAATTTTTTCATGGATTATTGTCGTTATAATAGTCGTTCTGGTGGGCCTTTACTACGGCCAGCAGGTTCGCGAACAGGAAGTCAGCGTCGCGCGCGTTCAAAGCGCCGGAACGGCGGGAGATGTCGAGATATCATCGGATTCGGACAGCAAGATCGAAGAAGGCGAGCTCAGCGCCGCGGGTTCCACCGAAAGCGTTCTTACCGATAATTTAACGCTGAATAAAAACGAAGTTTTCTCGGTCCAGATAGGCTCTCACGACGGCCCTGATTTTTACGGCGAATCTAAAGCCGATGAAATAATCGCGATTTTTTCTTCCAAAGGGCTTTATTCCAAAAAGCTTATAATTAACCCTGAAAAGAACCAGTATGTAGTTCAGCTGGGCATATTTAAAAATTACGAAGACGCTAAAACCTTTTTAAATTCGGTAAAGCTCAAAAATTATCCCGCCGAAATAACTATAATGCCCGACCCTAACACAAAAATAGAATACGCTCCGCCTGCCACGACTCAGAAGCCGGAAGCTAAAAAAGAAGTGGTCGTTTCTACGCCCGATTCCGGAATTATAGCGGATATAAAAACGCCTCCGGAAAAACCGGCCGAAGTAAAACCGGCGGTTCCGGCGCCGGCCGAAGCTGCTAAAACAGCGCCTCCGGCTAAGATCGCCGAAACTCCCGCCGAAAAACCCGAAGAGGCTAAAATCGCCGCTGCCAAGCCTGCCGGCGAAGTAAAAATAGCCGAAGCGGGCCCCGGCTTTAAAATCGCCGCGGCGAAGCCTGAAGAAGCCAAACCGGCCGAAGAAATCAAGCCGGTAGAAGAAATTAAAACCGCCGTCGAAAAGGCGCCTGAAACGCCTGCCGCGGAAGAAAAGAAGGAGCCGGTAATAAAAGAAGAAAAAAAACCGGCGAAACCAAAAGAAGAAAAAAAAGAGGTCAGGGCGGCAGCAAAAGAACCTGTGGCAGCCGAAGATGACGAAATAACCGCCGGCGAAGACGAATTTGAAATAGTGGCCGACGACGAGCCCGCTCAGGCCGGCCCGGGCGATAAAAAGGGCCCTTATTACATACAGATAGGCACTTACAAGAGCAATAAAAACGCCGACGTACTTAAGACTAAGTTGAAAAAACTCGGCATGGGCAACGTTTCTATCGTTCCCGGAAAACTCTCTTCCGGCGATTCCGTTTACAGAGTGAGGATAACCGGCTATGCTTCTAAAGATGCGGCGAGCAAGGCTTTCGACGGAGTGAAGGGCTCCTTTCCCGACGTGAAGCCTTACATATCCAAATAAGGTATATTTATTCCGTAATTTAGTAAAAAATAATAATTTCGAAAGGAGGAAATATGCTTTTAACGTTCTTTCAGAGATTGATATAATCACTAAAAAACGGCGAGAAATTTTATTTCTTTAAAAAGCATAAATATTTATGGCAAAAGCTTCAACCCAGAGCCAGGAAAACAAAGTATCCTACCTTTTTCTAGCCCCCTTTTTAATTATATTCCTGGTTTTCTTAGCCTATCCGATAGTTTATTCGTTTTTTTTGAGTTTCCAGGAGGCCGGAACGGGATATTCTCTCAGCTCGCTCGAATGGGTGGGGCTTAAAAATTATTTCAACCTTTTCACCGATATCGAATTTTTGTGGGCCGTCCTGATGACTTTTTACTATGCCATTCTTATCATGCCGCTGGGCATACTCGCTTCGCTTATTTTAGCGATCCTGCTGAATAATAAAATATCGTTCAAGAATTTTTTCCGCTCGGCTTATTTTCTGCCTAACGTCCTGGATATGTTTGTCATCGGCACCATATGGACTTTGATATACAGCAAAGACGGCATAGTGGATAAGTTTATCAAATTGGTCTTCGATTTTTTCACATACGATTTTCTCGGTAATTTAACCAACAGCTTTTTCATATCGCTTTTCACGATGTTCACCCAGGGCGTTTGCTACGGGTTGGTCCTGTTTTTCATATATAAAATATATACGAGCTTTCCGATGAGCAGATACGTTAAAAATGAAAAGCTCGCGCATATGCTGGATATTCTTGTTTACGGCGTGGCTTTCGTTCTCGTATTCGGCAGCGGCGGCCTGCTGGGCGGCGCTTCGAAAGTTCTCGGCAGCGCCGTGAATAACGGCGTGCTCGGAACCCCCGCAACATGCATGCCGGCGGTCGTTTTCGCTCTGGTGGTAAAGGGCGCGGGTTTCGGAATGATATTATTCCTGGCGGCCATACAAAATATTTCCGAAGCCGTTTACGAGGCCGCCGATATCGACGGCTGTAACGAAATACAGAAGTTTTTTTACATAACTCTTCCGCTGGTTAAGCCAATAATATTTTTCATGGCCGTTACCGGCATAATCGGCGCGCTCAACGCTTTTACCGAAATATATGCCATGACCAAGGGCGGGCCGATAGTTACGGTGCTGGGCAAATCGCTCGGGGCCACAAAACTCACGGGTTATTATCTTTTTACCAAGTGGGAGCAGAGCGAGTTCGGATACGCCGCGGCGATGTCTTACGCTCTGCTGGTGCTGACGATCGTCATTTCAAAAGTGCAGGAAAAAGTATTGACCCCGGAAGATTAATGGGCCGTTAACGAACAGGAGGAAGTAAGAATGTCAGCTAATAACGAAAATAAAAACAATAGCCAGGCCGTGGCGGCGGCCGCCGAAGACCCGGTTTTAAAGGCGAAACTTCTGGCGATGAAATATAACCGCCTTATAACGCGTTCAATATTGTATTTTCTTCTTGCGGTAGGCGCTCTGGTGGTTCTTTTCCCGCTTTTGTGGATGATATTGACTGCCATGAAGCAGCCCGGGACCGCCTTCAAGTTCACGTTCATCCCGGATTCTTTCAGCTATGAAGGGTTTTCAAAGCTATACACGCTGGATAACTTCAAGAAAGTTTTCGCGGAATTCAATTTCATGAAATATTTTATAAACAGCATAATAGTGGCTTCCATGGCCGCGATTTTCGCTACGACCTTCGCCTGCATGGCGGGTTATGTTTTCGCCAAGAAAAATTTCATTTACAAGGATTTTCTATTTTACCTGCTGGTAGCCACCATGATGATTCCCGGCATGATGTATCTAGTGCCGCAGTTCGTAATCACCGTCAAGCTCGGCTGGTTCGACACGTATCAGGGCCTTATAATTCCCCATCTGGCGAATATTTTCGGCGTTTTTATGATGCGCCAGTTCATGCGCAGCATCCCCGATTCGCTTATAGAGGCGGCCAAACTCGACGGCGCTTCGGAATGGCAGATATTTACGGTTATAATAGTGCCTATGGCGATGCCTATAATAGTCACATTGTTCCTGCTGACTTTTTTATTCCACTGGTCCAACTTTATATGGCAGCTCGTCATAACAAAGCCCGGTTCCGCCATACTGACGATACCCGTCGGGCTGGCCTATTTTTCGGGCCCTCACGGTTCCGAGTGGGAGCTTATGATGTCGGCGTCGTGCTTTTCGATAATACCGATGGCTATATTATTCCTTGTAGCGCAAAACTTTTTTATCGAAGGCATGACTAAAGGCGCGGTAAAAGAATAGCCGCCCGGCGTAAAAAGCTTATTTTTAAAATTGTCTCGTTTAAGGTTAAGGTCTTAATAATAAGTAAAATTAGCGGTTATAATAAAGGTGGTTCGAATGATTAAAAGTAGCAATATAATGACGACGGCGATAGGTCTGCTCCTGTTTTTCTTTATGTTCGGGTCTTTTTTCTGCTCCAGGCCCGGAGGCCTGGGCGATAATGACATACTGGTATGGGTTTCATACGGGCCCGACGAATACAAGCTTTTTGAAGCGATAGCCAGAAACTGGTCTTCGCTCGAAGGAAATAAATATAAAGTTCATGTGGCGCAGATACCCTGGATGGGGCAGGAATCCAAATACAGAACCGCCCTCATAGCCGGCGCGCCGCCCGATATCGGCCGCGTGGATACTCCTTTTGTTCCCGAACTCGCCCACAATAACGTTTTGACGGATATAAAAGAATACATAGCCTCTGAAGAAACGGAAAAAAAGATGACTACCGGCGAAGTGATGCTGGAATACGTCAAGGCCGCGATGGATTCGTGCGTTATAAAAGATAAAAACGGCGTGGAGCGCGTTTACGGTTTTCCGGACCAGACCAACGGCGCATGCCTTTTTTATAATAAAGACTCTTTCGCCAAAGCCGGCCTCGATCCTGAAAAACCGCCGAAAACATGGGAAGAATTTATCGATTACGCCAAAAAACTTACTAATCCCGAAGAAGGCCTTTACGGCTTCGGAATGGACAATTCTCTATGGTGGAGCTTTCCGTTCTTCAACACTTTCGGGACGAAATTTCTGTCGGAAGACGGGACTAAATGCCTTCTCGATTCAAAAGAAGGCGTGGCGGCGCTTCAGTTGAAAGTCGATCTTTATAAAAAGCACGCCGTCGAAGGCGGCGCGTGGAAATCCGGCGGCCAGAACACCGAAACGGGTTTTATAAACGGCCGTTACGCTATGATACTTATGGGGCCCTGGAACGTTTCTCGTTTTAAAGCCGCCAGGGTCAATTTCGGGACATCGACGCCC
>MWBZ01000080.1 GCA_002069765.1 bacterium ADurb.Bin243 | reverse complement strand
CCGCCGGGGCGGACCTGATATTAACCGCCCGCCGCGAGCAGAGGCTGAAAGCGCTCGCGGAAAGGCTTGCAAAAGAATATAATGCAAACGTGATATACCGCGTCCTCGACGTCCGCGACAAGAATATGGTCAGGCAGGCCGTAAATTCGCTCGAAGGCCGGTGGAGAAACATCGACGTCCTTATCAATAACGCGGGCCTAGCCATCGGGGTGGATAAATTCCACGAATCCGCCATGGACGAATGGGACGCCGTCATAGATACCAATATCAAAGGCGCGTTTTACTGCGCCAGAACGATTCTGGACGGGATGATCGAAAGGAATTCCGGCCACATAATAAACCTGGGTTCCGTGGCCGGCCGCGAAGTGTATCCCGGCGGAAGTATATACTGCGCCACCAAACACGCTGTCAACGCTTTCACCCGCGCCCTGCGGCTGGACCTGTGCGGTAAAAAAATACGGGTAAGCTCCGTAGATCCCGGCATGGTTGAAACCGATTTCAGCGTAGTGCGTTTCAGGGGCGACTCCGACCGCGCGAAAAAAGTCTACGAAAATATGACGCCGCTTACGGCTGCCGACATCGCCGACGTTATTCTTTTCTGCGCCACACGCCCATCTCACGTAAATATAAACGAAGTTTCGCTCATGCCGGTAGACCAGGCCAGCACGACCATGGTGAGCCGCAAACCGGCCGAATAACGGCAACTTACAGGTAACGAACTATGACGCGTAACAAAAAAGCCTTAGGCGTTAAATTCTACGAAAAAGACACGCTCGCGGTCGCGCGCGAACTGCTCGGGTGCGTCGTCTGCGTGAAGCGCGGCGAAACGCTCAGGCGCGCCGAAATAATCGAGACCGAAGCTTACTGCGGAGAAAGCGATCTCGCCTGCCATGCGTCGAAGGGCCGCACCAAAAGGACGGAAGTGATGTTCGGCCCGGCAGGCCGAGCTTACGTATATATGATTTACGGAATGTACTTCTGCCTGAATTTCGTCACGGAAAAAGAAGGCTCAGCTTGCGCGGTGCTGATTAGAGGCGTTAGAAGCCTCCACGGCGAAGATAACGGCGCGCCCGAAATCAGGGGCCCCGGAAAAACCTGCCGCTTCTTCGGTATAGATAAATCCTTCAACGGGCTGGATATAACGAAAAAAGATAAAATCTGGGTAGAGGGCAAAACTCGTGAAAAAATAGATTTTAAAACAGATAAGCGCGTCGGAATAGACTACGCAGGCGAATACAAAGACAAGCCCTGGCGGTTTATATTAGTGAATAGTGTATAGTTAACAGTGAATAGTTAAGGCTGGGGCTCGCTCTGCGAGCTTTAAATGAATAACAACCATCGAGAAGATCTATATCGCCTTAAAAATTATCGCGCCGGATAAAACGAACCACGCCGCCACGCATATTATAATCGGGAAATCCTTCAAAAGAGCTTCGGTGGGGGATAATCCCGATTTTTTCTTGTAAACTATATACAAATATCTGAATATTCCATAAAGCACGAACGGCACCGTGTATATAAGGTTTTCCGTGCTGAACTTCTGGACGGTCTCTTCCGACATGGTATAAAGCGCATACGACATAACGGTGGTGGAAGTGGATATGACTATCATCTGATCGAGAAAAGCGGTGTTGTAATGTTCGAGCACTTCCCGGTGGCTGTTTGCGTTTTCATTCAATGAAGTAAGCTCGGCGCGCCTTTTGCAGAACCCTATGAATATGGATATTAAAAAAGCGCACATTAAAAGCCAGTGCGAAGCTTTTACGGCTATCACGACGCTGCCGGCCACGACTCTCAACACGAAACCGGCCGCTATACAAAGCACGTCGAGTATGACCACTTTTTTTAATTTCAGCGAGTAAGCTATATTAAGAGAAAAATATATAAGCGCGATATTCGTGAGATGTATGCTCACCAGAGACGACATTACGACGGCGCTTACCAGGATAAATAGCGATGCGAACCAGGCGCCGGTCACGGTAAGCTTTCCGGCCGCGATGGGCCTCAATCGCTTGTAGGGATGAAGCCTGTCTTTCTGATAATCGAGGATGTCGTTAAAAAGATAAACCGCGCCGGAAAAAAGCGAAAATAGAAAAAAGGTCAGCACGGTCACCGCGCAGTCGTCGAAGTTGAGTATTTTTTTCGAAAACAACAGCGGCAGAAAAATAAAGAAATTTTTGACCCACTGCTTGGGCCTGAGGCTTAAAAATATATAATAAATCTGATTCAAAAAATTCACCCTGCTTTTTAATTCAAATGTAAAACTCCGCGGCGCATAAATTATATGCCGCGGAGTTATTATCGGCCGAATTCCGGCCTAATTTAATAAAACGTGATTAATATTAAGCGTTACCTTTTTTGTATCCTGGGCGTGATCGAAGGATTTTTAGGCGCATGGCGGGCGATTCCGGATAAAAAAGATATGACGTTCTGCCGGCCGGGATTGGCCGCCGCGAACCCGTTGATGAATTCGGCCGCCTGATCGCCGAAAGATTCTATCAGCGCGGCCAGTTTTTCGCACGCGTATTTTGAATCTATAAATAGATCTGCCGAGTTTATTATCTCGCCGGTAACTTCCGGGCCGAAAGTTTTGAGCATTCCTACAAGATAAGACGATATCCTTTCGTTTTCCGGAGTTATATATCTGATAATTTCCGCCACGGCGGGCTTGCCGAATTTTCTCATGATTTTAATATTTAAAAGGCACATTTCATCGGATTCTTTTTTCATCGATTCCAGTATGGCGGGAACGGCTTCTACGTTGCCTATTTCGGCCAGGGCCGAAACCACGTACCGGCGGACCCATTCGTTGCCGTCATTGAGCGCGTGCATTAAAACGGTAAGCGAGCGCTCGTTTCTAATTTCGCCGAGCGCGTAAGCCGCGTATATTTTGAGGTCGTCGTCGCCCTCGAGCAAATAATGCTCCAGAGGCACGATGGCAAGGTCGCCGAAATTGCGCAATATGCGTTTCGTCCAGAAACGGATATCGTTATTTTCGTTTTTGAGTGCTTTTATAAGAGGGCCTATGGCCGCTTCGCCTATTTCTTCGAGAGCGTCCGCGGCGCTTTTTCTGACCGGCCACGATTTATCGCGCAGCGCTTCGAGCAGGTAGGGAATAACCTGCGGGTCGCGTATTTTTCCGAGAGCTTCAGCGGCGAAAAACCTGATTTCCTTGTTGTCGGTGCGCAGAGCCTCTATAAGCGGCGTGAGCGCTTCGCGGCCTATCGCGCCGAGCACGACGGTGCTCCAGTATTTGACGTCTTCGTTATCGCTCATAAGCGCGCGCGTAAGTTCAGGTATGGCGCTCGCGCCTATATTTGCCAGCGCGTCGGCGGCCGTTTTGCGGACGAACCACGATTCGTCGCCCATAGCCTCTATAAGAGGCACTACGGCCTCTACCGATCTGATTTCGCCGAGCGCCTCCGCGGCATTTTTACGCATGTCCTTATCGTCGTTCTTTAATATTTTTATAAGAGGATCGACCGCGAGAACGCCTATATTGGCGAGAATTTTCTTTGAAAGGTGGCGCACTTCGGTATCGTCGTCTTTTAAAAGCATGAGCACCGGCTGTATGGATTTAGCGCCTATTTTACCGAGAACGCGCGTAGTCCAGTAGCGCACGTCTTTATCTTCGTGAGAAAGCGCTATGGTAAGCGGCTCGATGGCGCGCTCGCCGATCTGCTCCAGGGCGTCGGCCGCGCTTTTTCTGATGATCCACGACTCGTCGCGGAAGCAATTTATAAGCTGGCGGATGGCGCGGATGTCCTGAGCTTTAGAAAGCGCCATGGTGGCAAAAAAGCGCATGTCCTTGTTTTCGGATTTGAGCATCTTGATCAGCGGGTCTATAGCGTTCTGACCCATATCGCCGAGTATTTTAGAGGCCCAGTACCTGAGGTCTTCGTTCGTGGAAGCCAGAGACTCGGTTAAAATTTTGATGGCCGCGTCGCCGAATTTTATCATGCAGGCCGCCGCGTTTTTTCTGACTGACCAGGATTTATCTCCGAGCGCCTTTACCAGATACGGCAGCGCCCGGGGATCGAGAGCTTCGCCTATGGCTCGCGCCGCAAATATTTTGAGGTCTTTGTCGCTGGTGCCGAGAATTTCTATCAGGACGTTTATGGCGGTATCGCCGATGCGGCCTAAAATTATAGTGGCCCAGTATTTGGTATCGTCGTCGGGATCGTTTAAAAGCGCGTTTTTGAGGCAGGCGACGGCTGGGTTTCCTATCTGGGTGAGCATGTTCGCCGCTTCCTGGCGTTTTTGATAGCTTTTATCGTTAAGCTCGCTGATTAAATTAATTATTTCTTCTTCTCTGGACTGCTGGGGAAAACCTTCATTGGATGTAGGTGTCAAATTTATCAGCCTCTCTTAGGGTTTCTTTTTTTCGCTTCGGCGGTTTTAGCCAGTTTTGCGCCAACCGCTTTTTCTTTAACGACGCGGCGTTTTTTTGCGGCAGTATCGATAAGGTCTTCGGAGGCGAGTTTCGCTTCGCCGTGAGCGTTTTCTTTGCCGGGCTGCGAAAATTCGTTCCCGTTCGAGGGCTGAACTTCCGTAACGCCTGCCACTTCGGGCGAAACGCCGTTTTCGATTCGCGCGCCTTCTTCGGCGGCGGCTTCCGCGGATGAAACGTCGATCATCTTAAAATAATTTATGGACGCGCTAAGCTTCTGCATGGTATTTTTGATATTTTCTATATCGTAAACGGTCATGGATTTCGGAGAATCTATTTCGTTCATCAGGTTGGTTATATTATTGGAGTAAACTTTAATTTCGGCGACTTTTGAATTGAGGGTGGCGATAAGGTTGTTTATGCTGCCGGCCAGATCTTGAAATTCGTCGCTGGTCCTGAGGTTGAAGTGCGAGTCCAGCTCCCCGCCCGCCACGTCGTCGAGCACTTTTTCAAACCTGTAAACGGGGCCGGCCATGGTATGAGAAACGAAAACGCCTATGAAAGTGACTATTATTATAGCCACGAGTTCGGCGAATAAAATTACCGGAAGTAGAAGATCGCGGTAGTTATCGATTTCGAACGCCTTTGATATCTGGTCTATTATGGTGGAGCCGGAAAGCAGGCCGTAAATGACGCCGCCCACTATATTGGCTACTATGACCACTATAAGCAGAATGATAACCGTCAATTTAGTTTGAAATCCTGGTTTAACAAAGTAATTTTTACGCTGATTTCTCATATCAAGCTCTCCTGAATTTTTTCGATGCCGCAGCCTTTTCCGGAGGCGTAAACCGACCTTGCCTAGGCGCCGCCGGCGGATTTATTATGAAAACTTTCCAGCGCCTGCTCGAAAGTTTCAAATATTTCAAAAACCCTGGTTAGATAGGTTATCTGAAATATTTTCTTTATTGAAGGCGAAAGTCCGCAGATTTTTACGATGCCTTCGTTTTTTAAGATATTTTTCTGCAAATCCACAAGAATTCCGATACCGAAGCTGTTGATATAATTCAGCTCGCTGAAATCAAAAATCACGTATTTTTCCTGCTTCTGCAAAAGACGCATGGTCAGTTCGAATTCCTGGGACGTCTCGGCGTCGATGCGGCCGACGAGTTTATAGCAGTTTAAAAACTCGCTGGCAATCCGCTTGTCTTCCACTTTTTTTATCACAAAATTTTCGGCCATTAAATAATACCTCGCTTAAATAACTGACACGCAACCAACCCTGTTTTATCTTTGATTATAACATGAAATTTTAATAAATTCAATACGTTAGTAAGAGCGCCCTTAAAATAATTACATCGTCTTTTTCTCGTTCGAAGCCTGATTGGCGATTATAACCAGCTTGCCCGGGTCGAACGGTTTGGTAAGATATCCGGATATCCCGAGCTCTTTGGCCATGATAAGGTCCTGCATGCTTTTTTTCGCGGTGACTATGACCGCGTTAATATTTCTTTTTATCTCGCTTCTTATCCTCTTGAGCAGCTCGAGCCCGCCGACTTCGGGCATCATAAGGTCTAAAAATACGGTATCTATCTGTTCGTCGCCGCTGATAGCTTCCCAGGCGTCGCGGGCGCTGTTTGCAGTCAAAACCGTATAGCCGCTGTTTTCCAGCACGTCTTTTATGTAGTGGCATATTTCCGGCTCGTCGTCGACGACGAGTATCTTGCCGCCGGAAGCCGTTTGAACCGGGGGCGGGTCGGGCTGCTGCGCCGAGGGATGGGCGTTTCCGCCGGCCTGCCGTCCGCTTTCGTATATGAATACTTTTGAAATCCCCAGCTGCTGAAGCATGCCGATATTAGAAGAATCCAGAACGGCATCCCTGTTAATAAGGATAATGTGCGTGCCTTCGACATACACGGGCTTGCTGAGTTTCATTCCGGGTTTCAGCTCATCGACGCTGATATGCTTTTCCATAAAAAATCACCGTTTTAAAAGTATTAAAGAATCAATAATTGCCGCGCCGCGCGCTTAAATTTTGAAGTAACCATTAAAAAATATGCTTATTGGCGAAAGACGTAAACAGGCATACGAACATTACTTTCAAGATGCAGATATTCATTTTTACAATTTTCCTCCGTTTTTGGCGTTTTTAAATTTATAAACCGGCAAAACCGGTTATATGTTTTCCCAGACGGTTTCTCCCTTGAGCCTGTTTAAAAACGTCGCTATAAAGCTCTGGCGTTCGACAGCCATATTTTTTCCGGTAGCCGTTCCGATGGAAGCCTGAAGCTTAGCCACTTTATCGGCAAAATTTTTAATAAGCAGTTTCAACGGGAGTTTTTCAGAGGCCCCCCTGTAAAAATGCCTTATAATGCCTATGGCCCCCATAGCTTCGAGGCATGTAGCGTCGTTGGCGATCTGTACTTCGGGAGTATTTAAATTGTTGTTGACTATAAGGTCTTCGAAATTTTTAACGAACTGCTTCTTGAACTCTTCGCTCTTGTCGAGAAGAGGAAGCACGTTGCCGATTTCGGCGGGAGTGAATCTTGCCAGAAGGCCTAAAAGAGCCGCCATATCTTTGTCGGCGTGCTCGAGAGCGGCGATGTAACGGGCGATATTCATCGTTCTGACGCTATGGTCGAACCCGACGTCTTCTTTTTTGTTTTGAAATATCTCTTCGATATAGGGCAAAAAATCATAAAGCCATTTTAACTCGTTATCCTGACTCATCTTCCTGTCCTTTTATTTATTTTAATGAATTTTATCACATTTTGCAGACACTGTCAACTTATATTATTCAAGACCAATAATTAAATTAAATTATTGATTTTAATCCTTTAATATGATAGAATAAGCACTTAAAAAAATTATAAAAGAGCGGTGATATTGAGTTGGCGAAGATAAAAACGATTGAAGAAATGGAACGCATCAGATGTTCGGCCGCCAAACTTGGGCATAAATTCGTTTTCACGAACGGCTGTTTTGACATACTGCATGTCGGGCACTTAAGAAGCCTCGCCGAAGCGAAAAAGCTCGGGGCTATCCTGACGGTCGCAATAAACAGCGACGAATCCCTGAAAAAACTTAAAAACATGAGCCAGCCTGTAACCTGTGAAACCGAACGGGCCGAGCTGCTGGCCGGGCTTTCGTGCGTGGACTATGTCGTAATTTTCGATTCGCTTACCGCGGACGAAACTATAAAACGCCTCAAGCCCGACATATGCGCCAAAGGGACCGACTACACCGAGCAAAGCGTTCCAGAAAGAGAGACCATACTCTCATACGGCGGTTCGATCGCCATAACCGGCGACCCCAAGGCGCATTCCACCAAAGATATAATAGCAAAAATAAAATCCCGCGTTTAACGCGGCGCGAAGAAGGCTTCTTTAAATGAAAGTTTTGTTGATCCGGTTAAGGTCGATCGGCGATATAATACAATGCACGCCTGCTTTCGCCGCGGCAAGGGAAATCCTGAAAAATTCTTCTATAGACCTTATGGTGGACGAGCGGTTCGCAGACCTCGTAATTGAAAACCCGTCTATAGACGGATTTTTGCTTTATAATAATCAGGGAGAAGGTTTTCTGCAGAAGCTGAAATACGATCTGCGCTTCTTAAAAATCATCAGAAACCGCCGTTACGACATGGTAATCGATTTTCACGGAATCCCGAAAACGGCCTGGCTTTCATACCTGAGCGGGGCAAAAATAAGGCTGGGCTACAACTACGCGGGCCGAGGCCATTTATATACCCACCGCCTGGAGCCGCCTCAAAAATTTAAAGTCCATTCCGCCCGCAACCAGATCAACCTGCTCAAAACCCTGCCGGAAGAGTTCAGGCCGCCGGCAAAGCTGCTGGACGATTTCAAGCTCGAAACTTTCATCGCTGCGGACCATTCGCGCAAGGCGTTCGAAAATTTTATCACCGATAACGGCATCGCCGCCGAAACTCCGGCGGATAAAATCATTATTTACCACATAACGCCGTCTAATAATTTTAAAAAATGGCACGCCGAAAATTACGCCGCGCTTATAAACATGTGCGAACGCCATCCGGCTCTTTCAAAATACTCGATAACCCATATCGTCATTGGCCGCGCCGAAGACGATAAAGAGTTCGAAAAAATCAATTCGGCGGTAAAAACCGTAAGAGGCAAAATCATATCCGCCTGCGGCCGGCTTTCGCTCGGCGCCGTTTACAATCTGGCAAAAGCGAGTTCCTGCTTCGTAGGCCCCGACTCAGGCCCGCTGCATATAGCTTCCGCCGCAGGAATCCTGACCATAGGCCTTTTCGGCCCCACCAACGTCGAAACTTTCGCGCCGCCGTCAGGCAATTTTCACGGCGTTTACAATCCCGATCTCACCTGCCGCCCGTGCGACCAGAAACGATGCGCCAATAACTTTAAATGCATAAAAAGCATAAAGGCGAGCGATGTTTTTTACGCCATGCTCAAAAATATATTAAAATAAAGATAGGAAGGCATTTTATGGAAATTATAAGAAAACTCAGGGTAAGTTTCGGATATCTTAGCTCTATATTGCTCATCGTGACCGCCCGTCCCACGTCGCTTTTAATGTTCTACTCCGGCGCGGCGGTAGCGGTTTTAGGCGAGCTCATAAGGGTCTGGGCCTCCTGCTACATAATCAAGCTGGATAAGCTCACCACCGACGGGCCTTACCGCGCCACGCGCAACCCGCTTTACCTGGGTTCGTTCATTTTAATGACGGGGCTTATAATCGTATCTATGAACCCGCCCGTGGCGCTTTTATGCTACGCTCTGTTCGCGGTCATTTATCCGTTCACAATAAAGGCCGAGTCGATGGAGCTCGAAAAAAAATTCGGAGATTATTATCTCGATTACTGCTCCGGCACGCCGGTATTCTTTCCCAGCCTCAAAAGCCTGGCTGCGTGCTTCAAAGAACTTAAAAACGCGTTCACTTCTTTTAAAACCAAAGTGGCAAATTTCTGGAAAAACCGCGAATATAACGGCATTATAGCCCTGGTGGTAGTGCTGGCGCTCCTGTACTATAAATTCAGGCGCGGCTCTAAAAAGTAATAATCTCCTGATTAAATTAAAGCGAGGTTTATTATGGAAGGCAAAAAAAACAACGAAAAAAAGAACGGCGATAAATTAATTACCAACAGCAGCACGGCTTACGAGCATTATACCCATATAGCCATGGATTACATTTCCAAAAGCCGGAACAATCTGGCCAAATTCGAAAAGCGCTGCATTTTTCAGGTCCATGAAATAGCCAGGGCGGCGGCCGATTGCCTTAAAAGCTCCAATAAAATACTTATCTGCGGCAACGGCGGATCGGCCTCGGATTCTCTGCATATAGCCGCCGAACTCGTCGGCCGCTTTAAAATGGAGCGCCGCGCGCTGCCCTGCATATCTCTCAGCGAAAACATTTCCACCATTACGGCTATCGGAAACGATTACGGCTATGACGAAGTTTTTTCCCGCCAGGTGGAAGCTTTCGCCCTTCCAGGCGATTTATTCATAGGCATTTCCACTTCTGGAAACTCTAAAAATGTTATAAACGCGCTGCGCAAAGCGCGTGAAATGAATATAAAAACAGTCGGGTTCTGCGGGCTTTCGGGCGGAACGATGAAGGATGAAAACCTTTGCGACCTGCTTTTAGCCGTGCCTTCGGGCGAGACCTCGAGAATCCAGGAAATGCATATACTCGCAGGCCACATAATATGCAAGCTCATAGAAGAAATGATGTTTTCGGGCGGTAATAAATAAATGACAGAAAAAAACGCTTTTCATTTTTCAAATCAGTCTTCAAGGCGCGAACTCGGAAACCTCTTAAAAGAGTTGCGCGGCCGGGCCGGATTTAAAGTCGTATTCACTAACGGCTGCTTCGATATCCTGCACGTCGGTCATTTAAGGTATTTAAAGCAGGCGCGCGCCTGCGGAAGTTACCTTATTATAGGCCTTAACACCGACTCTTCCGTCTCCCGAAACAAAGGCCCCAGGCGGCCGGTGGTAAGCGAATCCGAAAGGGCGGAGCTCCTGCTGGGGCTCGAATGCGTTGACTGCGTGGTTTATTTCGACGAAGAGACCCCGAAAGACATTATCGAATTCATAAAACCGGACGTGCTGGTCAAAGGCGCCGAATACGAAGAAAAAGACATAGTGGGAGCGTCTTTCGTGCGTTCTTACGGGGGCGAGCTGGTAAGGGCTAAAATGATCGAAAATTCTTCGACGACCAATATAATAGAAAAAATTTTACAACTCGAAAATACGGCGGTGATTAAAGGTGAAAAGAAATAACTTAAAGATAATCGGCGTTATTCCGGCGCGCCTGGAATCCACGAGGTTTCCAAAGAAACCGCTCGCGCTCATAGACGGAAAAGAAATGATAGTCTGGGTGGCGCGCGCGGCTTCAAAAGCTAAATGCCTTTCAAAACTTATAGTAGCTACCGATTCCGAAGAAATCGCTTCGGTCGTCCGCCGCGAAGGGTTCGATTGCTGCATGACTTCGGTTTACTGCCGCAGCGGCTCCGACCGCATTTGCGAAGTGGCCATGAAAACCGAAGGCGATATTTTTATAAACATACAGGGCGACGAACCCCTTATAGAACCTGCGCTTATAGATTCGCTGGCGGAGCCGTTCGACGATTCGCCCGAAATCGGCGTGGCTACGGCTATAACGCCGATAGCGAGCGAAGCCGAATTTAACGACCCGGGTTCGGTCAAAGTCGTTATCGATAAAAAGCAGCGCGCGCTGTACTTTTCCCGGGCGCCGATTCCCCACTTTAGAAACAGGGCGCCGGAATTGAGCAAAGCATATAAGCATATCGGAATATACGCATACACCAGAAACGCCCTCATAGATTTCGCCAACCTCGCTAAAACCGACTACGAGGAAGCGGAAAGCCTCGAACAGTTAAGGCTTCTTGAAAACGGTTACGTGATACACTGCGTAAAAACCGCCTACTCTTCAAAAGGCGTGGACACGCCGGCCGACCTCGAAGAAGTCGTAAAAATAATAAATCAAAAAAAGAAGGTGTAATTTAATAAAATGAATTTTAAAATCGGTAAAAACCTCGCGCTATTAATACCGGCAGCCATTTTCATATTTTCGACGCAGGCCCCGGACGCCCCGGCTTTCGCGCAGGACGCTTCCGTCAGGGCGACCGCGGGCGTGGAGATCGGCCGCAAAACTCCCGCGGTCAAAATAACCCCCGTGCCGCTCAGGGCGCCGGGAACGCCGATGCCCGGGCTTCCGAAGCCGCAAACCCCGTGGGGCGTTAAAGCCGCCGAAACAAAAAGCCTGCCGGCCGCCGCTGAAGTAACTGCGGAAACGGCCGTTTCGCACAAAGGGGCCGTCAGCTATCAATTGCCTTCCGGCTATAGCGGAACGTTCGAAGCTTCCATAGAAAAACTGTACCTGAAAAAAGACGACCTTCCGGACAATCTGGTTCTGGCCCCGGTCGCCAAGATGAAAACCAACCCGCAGCTTTCCACAACTAAAACCGATTTCGAAAAAATAGCCAGAGAGGCTTTTCGCGGAAGCGTTTCCACTTCAAACTGGCGCGTGGCGCACACTTCTTTTTATAAGGGAAAAGACGCCGAAGACGACACCATATATATATGCGTGGCGGTAGAATACAAGCGCGAAACCAACCCGCAGTCTTTCGCTAAAGATATAGAGCTTCTCAAACTTTATCTTAAAAAGGAAACGTCCGACGAATACGTCCTGCTGGAAAAGTTCCCGTTCATGGTAGTCATGGGCTCCAACCAGATAGGCGATTACGAGTTCGCCACGGTGAAAGAAATAGCTTCGCGCCTTAAGATCAAACTTTTCGGCGCCGCGCCGGTCGAAGCGTCGGCCGTGGTTTACCCCGCCGAAAAACCCGCAGCGAGCGTCACTGCGGCTGCCGCCACAACCGAAGCCGCCCTCAAAAGCGCCGCGCCCGCATCATCTACCACCGAAACTTCGGTGAAAAAAAATTCCAGACCCGAAATAGAAGAGATCACCGCGGATGAATAATCAAAGCGGCCGGATTTTAAACGGCATAGATAATTTTATAGCATGCCGCGCCGATTACGCGCCGTATAAAAAAATCGGCCTGGTTTCAAACTCCAGGGCCGTGACGGCGGATTTTAAAATCAATCTTCACGCCCTTCTGGAAGCCGGTTTCGACGTACGTTACATTTTTTCGCCCGAGCACGGATATTTCGCTAACGTCCGCGACGGCGACTACATAGACGACGGAGCGCACCCCGACCTAAATATACCCATATTAAGCCTTTTCACCGAAGGCCATTCGCGCAACGCCGTGGCTGAAGCCATTGCGGCCGATCCGGTCGACGCCGTGATTTTCGATATCCAGGACGTAGGCGTCAGGTTTTACACATACATACACGCGCTGGGAATCGCCATGGCGGCGTCCGAATCGAGCAAAACGCCGATCGTCGTTTTAGACCGCGTCAACCCTGCCGGCTGCGGCATTATCGAGGGCAATATTCCTTTTCCCGAATATATCTCAGAACTGTGCCCTTTCGATATACCGGTGCGCTACGGGCTTACCATAGGCGAACTGGCCAATTATTTATCGCAAACGGTTTTCACGGGGGCGCGCCTTACGGTAGTTAAAATTTCCGAAAGCTATCGGCGCGATATGATCTTTCAGCGCACGGGGCTTAAATGGAACGCCCCTTCTCCCGCCATGATATCATCCGATACCGCGCTGTTTTATCCCGGCACCTGCCTTTTCGAAGGGACTAACCTTTCAGAAGGGCGCGGCACCGCGGCTCCTTTCCAGATTATAGGGGCCCCGTTCTTCAGGCCGGAAGAGACGGCCGCCGCTTTTTATGCCGCGCTGGGCTCGCTGGAAATTAAAGATTTCGAAAATATCCTCGTTGAACCGATCGAATTTATTCCGTCATCTTCGAAGCACGAAAACGTTTCATGCCGGGGCCTGCGGGTTTCATTCAAAAACGGCGTCCCGCAAGATTTCCGCGCGCTTTTATTCGGGGCGCTTCTTTTAAAGGCCGCCTGCGACGTAAACCGTGAAAATATAAAGTTTTTATTCAGCGAAAAAAGCCGGAGATTTTTCATCGACAGGCTCTGCGGCGCTCCTGCTCTGCGCGAAACCATTATCGGCGGCGATTTTTTTCAACTATATTCGCTTTATGAAAAGTGGGCCGAAGCCTGCGCCTCGTTTTCACGCGTATCGGCTTCCTCCAGGCTCTATAGAACCGGCGCCGGTTCTTAATTTAAATCGGGCCGCGCCGCCGGCGGGCCAATGGAGATCGTATTATGCATAAAAGCTTCGATATCGTAATCATAGGCGCGGGAGCCTGCGCAGGTTTTTTCACAGCCTTTATGAACGCCGGCGGCTTTTCCGGCAAGCTTCGCGTGCTCATTATTGAAAAGCTTTCAAAGCCTTTCAAAAAAATAGCGGCCTCCGGCAACGGCCGCTGCAATTATTCGAACGAAAGCATTTCCCCACGCGATTACATTTCACTCAAGCCAGACCACGCCTTCACAGGCGTTTTTTTCGATAAAATAAAATCTTTCGACTTCAAAGGTTATTTAAACGATAACCTGATTTATTCACGCTCCGACGAATACGGAAGGCTTTTTCCATTCACCAACTCCGCAAAAACCATGACCGGTTTTCTCGAAAACAATCTCTTGTGCTCCTGTTTTGAAACCCTTTTCGACACCGCGTGCAGAAGCGTCGAGCGCCCGCGCGAAGGCGGCATATTTAAAATTAAATGTGAAAACGTAAAAACCGGCGAAAAATTATCGGTCGAATCCGCCGCGCTTGTGTTCGCCTGCGGCGGCGCTGCCTATCCTCAGCTCGGCACCGACGGCTCGGCTTTCGAAATAATTAAAAAGACCGGCCACACTTTCACCGGCGCCGCTCCTTCCATATGCGCCCTCGAAACGCCGGCCGGGCCGCTGCATAAACTCGGCGGAATCAAACTCGAAGCGCGCCTCAAATATAAAGATTTCGAACGCACGGGTGAAATTTTATTTACCGATTACGGCATCTCGGGCCCGAACGCGCTTTATTTAAGCCCGCATGTTTCGCGCGATCTTTACGCCGGCAAAAAAGCGCGAGTTTCGATAGATTTTCTTCCGGTCCCGGCGCTTAGTCCTGATTATTTTACATCGAAAGCGGGCTGCCAAAACGAATATTTAAATCTGGATTTATTTTCGGGCGTTTTTAACCGGGATTTTTTAAAGGCCTTTTTCCGCGATTCCGGCTTCATTATAGAAATGTGCTCCAGGGAATCCGCCGTTAAAATACATTCCGCGCTTAAAAACTACGAAACCGACATACTCCGCGTCAGGCCTTTTAATGAGGCACAGGTTTCGCTCGGCGGAGTTTGCTGCCGCGAAATCGATCCGAATACGCTCGAATCCAGGCTCGTTAAAAATTTATATTTCGCCGGGGAAGTGATAGACTATACCGGCGGCTGCGGCGGCTACAACATACATCAGGCGGCGGTTTGCGCCAGAATACTTTCCGAATCGCTCGCGGCCGCCTTCAGCATTAAAACCGGGCGTCAAACGGAATAATTGAGTTTTATAAAAAGTTGTGTTATAATTTCGGTAAAAATACCGAGTTTAACGGACGACATAATTTTTAATTCCGGATCTATTAAAAATAAAATATATTTTTTTTGGAGGTAACGGCACCGATGAATTATCCATTCTGGGATATTCCCTTCCTTGGCGGCTCCATGCTTATCGCCATAATCGCGATACTTCACGTCATAGTATCGCATCTCGCGGTCGGCGGAGGGTTTTATCTATTTCTGGCCGAGTTTAAATACTCGCGAGAAAAAGACGTTAAATTTTTAGCGTATTTAAAAAGCCACGCCAGATTTTTTATGCTGCTTACTACGGTATTCGGAGCGGTTTCCGGCGTAGGAATATGGTTCGTGATCGCGCTCGTTTCGCCAGCGGCGACTTCGACTCTAATTCATATATTTTTATATGGCTGGGCGATAGAATGGGTGTTTTTCCTGGTAGAAATACTGGCGGTCATCTTATACGTTTATAAATTCGATTCTCTCGCGCCGTCGTCGCGCATGCAGCTCGCCTTTATTTACATGGCCGCCGCCTGGCTTTCGCTTTTTATAATCAACGGCATCATCACGTTCATGCTCACTCCGGGCGATTATTACCTCACGTCGAACTTTTTCTCGGCTTTCTTCAATCCCACGTTCCTGCCTTCGCTTTTTTTCAGGACCGTCGTATGCATAGCGTTCGCCGGAATATTCGCCATGTTCACCGCCACCTTTCAATTCGAAGAAGAGCTGCGTGAAAAAGCCGTCAAATACGCTTCCGCATATCTGCTGCCGGCTTTGATTTTCATGCCGGTATTCGCGCTGTGGTATTTCGCCATGCTGCCCGGCCTCGCAAGAGACATCGTGACAGGCGCATCCGCGCTGATATTAATTTTCGCCAATATAAGCGCCGGATCGGCTTTTCTTATGCTCGCCGCCGGAATCGCCCATGCGTGGATCGAGCCGAGAAGGTTTTCGACTATTTTCACCATACTTTTAATTATTTTCGCCTCCACGTTCCTCGCCACTTTCGAGCTGGTGCGCGAAGCCGTCAGAAAGCCTTATACGCTTTACAACCGCATGTATTCCAATTCCATATACGTGGATAAGTATAACAACCCCGAAATAGACCCGGCCGGCTTTTTAGCCAACCTTAAATGGTGCGATATCAAAAAGATCGACGATTCGAATATGCTCGCCGCCGGGCGCGAGATTTACCGTTATCAGTGCCAGGCCTGCCACTCCATTGAAGGCTACAACGCCATAAGGCCGCTCGTCAAGTACTGGAGCGCGGATTTCTGCGAGGCCAGCCTCTTGAAACTCAACACGCTTAAAAAATTCATGCCGCCTTTTTTCGGAAACGACGCAGAGCGCAGCGCCCTCGCGCATTACCTGTTTTCGCTCAACAATAAAATCGAAGACAAGCCCGCGCGCCGGTAGCGCAAAAATATAAAAACATAAAGCGGAGAGGATAATTATGAATCTGACTTCTGAAATAAAATTGATAGTGCCCGCCATCGACAGCGTGCCTTTAATGGGGCACCCGGCGCTCGAGAAAATACTGCTGGTTTTCACGTTCATCCTGCATTTGATCCCGATGAATATTCTTCTGGGCTCGGTTATAATAGCGGTCGCGCTCAAAACGCAAAAATTAATCAAATACGGAAATTACGATCTGGCTTACAGGCTTTACCGCGATATTTTAAAAATGCTTCCCACCGCGCTTTCTTTAACTATAACGCTCGGCGTGGCGCCGCTTTTGTTCCTTCAGTCGCTTTACGGCCCTCTGTTTTACACTTCCACCATACTCATGGCGCCTTTCTGGCTTCTGATACTGGCGTTTATAATGGTTTCGTATTATATACTCTACCTTCTCGGCTGGACCGAAGAAAAAGTCCTCAGGCCGCTCAGGCTGCCTCTTTTGCTTGCGGCCCTGGCCGGGCTTCTTTACACGGCGTTTATGTACGGCTCGAACAATTCGCTCATGCAGGCGCCCCAAAAATTCCACTCTATCTATAACTCCACTTTTTACGGGCTTTACATTTATTTAAGCGACATAAATATAATACTGCGTTTCCTTCACGTGATCGCGGGATCTATACTTATAGCCTCCATAGCCATTTTTACCATATCGTACTTCAAAAAAGAAACCGACCGGGATTTCGCGGTTTACACCGCCGATTATCTGCGGCCGGTTTTTCTTCTGGCTTTTTCGATGCAGGCGCTTATAGGTTTTTCTATGCTTTTCGCGCAGAAGCCCGAAATTTATTCTGCGCTCATGGGCAAAAACGTTCTTCAGACGGGCGCGCTCTGGCTTGGCGTGGCGTTCGCCGCCGTACAGCTGATTGCGGCGCACTTTAAAGGCGAATATATCCTGAAAAAAGCTACCCTGATTACGCTTCTAATTTCGGCTTTCGCGTGCCTCTGCCTGATGGCCGTAACGCGCGACTTCATAAGGGACGCCGAGATAGGAACGGCTTTTTCGTATATGTCGAACCCTTATCAATGGAACGTCATAGTGCTCGGAGCGTTTTTCATAACGCTCGCGGGAGGGCTGGCCGTATGCGCCTACATGCTCTTCGGACTCAAAGAAATAAAAAAGCCTTGAAGCGCGGATATAAACTAAAAATTTATACCGCGCCGGAAATTATTCCAGTTTGGCTGAGTCGTCGTTTATTATGAATTCTTTGTGCAGGTGCTGGACGGCTTTTTCCACGTCGCGCTCTTTAATGACGCAGGTGAGCGTGATATTAGAAGAAGAAATCAGGTCTATGTTGGTTTCGCACGCCGCCAGAGTTTTAAAAACCCTGCTCGCCACGCGCGGATCGCGCACTACGCCCGTTCCTACCACCGAAATTGTGGCTATATTGATATCGGATATTATTTCTCTTCCGCCTATTTTTTTGAGGTTATTTTCGAGAAGGTTCATCGTGGCCTTAAAATCTTTTTCGCTCACCGTGAAGGTTATGTCGTTTTTCGCGTTATGGCTCTGCGATTGAACGATGAAAGAACAGCTGATATTTTCGGAACTCAGCAATTCGAAAACCGACGCCGCGATTCCGGGCACGTCGGGAACTTCCACTATA
>MWBZ01000079.1 GCA_002069765.1 bacterium ADurb.Bin243 | reverse complement strand
ACCATCTGGGCGGCAAATATTATCCTGTCTCCGTATTTTTTTATAACGGCCTTCAGTGCGTCGTCTTCAGCCGGCGTTGTCCTGTCGGCGAATAAAATGTCTATGGCGAGCGTTTTGACGCCGGCCGCCATGAGCTTTTCTATGGCTGCGGCTATTACTGAGCGTTTTATGGGCCAGCTCGAAATTTCCCTGAGGCAGTCGCCTGTGATTTCCACGACCGCCACCGACCGCGAATCGCCTTTTTGCTGGTTACGCATGAACCGCCAGTCGATAGTTTTTTGCTCCAGGCTCTCGAAAACATCTCCGGCATAGAGAATGCAGATCAGAAGGAGCGCCGTCAGGGAAATTAAATATTTAAGCGTTCCGCGTTTTATTTTGATCATAAAATCAGCGGCCGAGGAGGTCTTTAAGCGTTTTTTCATCGCCGTCGCCCGCGGAGCGCGAATCGTTTATTATGCCGCCTCCGTTTTCAGAGTTGTTTGCGCCGGAATCTTCGGCCGCGGGGTTTATATTTGTTTCCGTAGTGGCGGATGATGGTTCGGCAGGGGTTTGCGTGCCTAGCGCCGCGCCGCACATTTTGAGCTTTAATTTTAACGTGTCGGGAACGGCCGAAAAGTCAAGGTCCGAAGGGGCAAATGAATTTTCTTTTAATATGGCGTCGATTTTGTTTTTATCGAGCTTGTTGATTTCGATTATTTCTTTGGCTTTTATTATAACGCTGTCTCCGGCTTTCATGGCGAGCGTTTTGCCGCTTTTGCGGTTTACTACGTCTATAAGGCCTTCTACGAGTTTAACAAGGACTTTTTCCTGTTTTTTAATTACCGAGAAAATAGTTCCGCGCGCGCCGATCGTAACCGAAGGGGTATCGACTTTGAAGCCGGATTTGGTTTTAATGAGTTTTATCCATATGCCGCCTTCGTTCAGTCTGATTCCGTCCGCTTTGATTTCGATTTCGGTTTCGGGCCTGACGTTGATTTTAGTGCCGTCGGAATAATTGATGACGGCCTCGCAGGATGCGCCCATTTTTATTTTATTGCCGATTTTTATTTCGAAGCTGCCCTGCATTTCCGACCAGTTTCCGTCGGAGGCTTCCATAAACATGGCTATTCCTTTTACCACGCCGCATTCAATTTTCTTTTCGGCGGCGCCGGCCGCCGGTAAAAAAGTGAAGAGGCAGATGAACGCCGAGCAGAGCAAAATGATTATAAGATATCGTCCGTTATTTTTCATGATAACCTCCGTAATTTTATTTAAAAAACTATGTTCGGATTATTTTATAGATAAATTGATTTTACTAAATAAATTAAAAACTGTCAACTTTAAATATATATAAAAAAACGCCGGATAACTATCCGGCGTTTTTTATATTATGAGGATTTTATCTTAAAGTTGAGGATTTTTAAAGCCGATTAGAAGCGGCCTACGATTTTAAACTGAGGGCCTTTGTGTTCGATAACGATGCTGTTGTTATCGTCGTTGCCTTTAACGTATTCGTCTTTATAGCCGAGCATAACCGACCAGTCTACGTTCTGGCTGGTCTGTTTTTTGATTTTATATTCCACGCCGAAATCGAGGTATTTTAAAGTGCCGCCTTTGTTGCTGCGGTTGAGGCTGAAGCCGGAGAACTGGCCGTATGCGTTCCAGTCTTTGCTCAGGTGGTAAACGCCGCGAACGCCGAAATTAGGAAGCGGAAGGGTTACGTTGTAGCTGGCCCTGTTATTCACGTTAGCCGCGTCAACTGCTTCGAAGGAGCATTTCATTATTTTAAAACCGTAAACGAAATCGAGGTAGCCGTTTTCGCCTCTCGCGATTTCGCGGGCGCCGAGTATGTCGAATATGTCCATTTTAAGATCCATATTGATGGTGGCCACGCCGCCGACCACGGTGTAATTTGTGCCGTTGAACGAAACCGTGCCGGTGCCGACAGCTCTTAATCTGCCGGAGTTTTCAATTTTATTGTAATGGACGTACACGTCTGATAATTTGCCTATATTGTGAGTCCAGCCAAAACCGGGGACGGTTTTTTTGCCGAAATCGCCGTCGCCCTTGAAGTTGGATTTAAGGTTATAGCCGGCGTTGCCGAGGTTTAATGAACCGCCGAATTCGTTATTCCATATGGTGAGTTCGCCTTCATTTTTAAAATTGCGTTCGCGCGCGAAAGAGGTGGCCGGAATTGCGAGGGCTAATATCAAAAGGACAATTACGATATTTTTGAACTTCATGTTATGACTCCTTAGAACATAAAATTTGTTTTTGTTTTTTAATTATACCCAATCTTGAAAATAATGTCAATACTAAAAAATCAAAATTTGGTTAATTACCGGTAACCTTTTTATTGCGACTGTGAATTAATTTAAAACTTCTTGACTTTTTCTTTGAATTGAAGTATAATTAAGTGTTAAAAAAAAGCCTTATTTTTGGGAGTATATATGTTTCAAAGCCTGAGCGACAAACTTCAGAGCGTATTCAATTCCCTCCGCGGAAAGGGCCGTCTTACGGAGCAAAATATCCAGGACGCGCTTAAAGAGGTAAAACTCGCCCTGCTGGAGGCCGACGTCCACTTTAAAGTGGTAAAGGCCTTTATAGACAGGGTAAAAGAAAAAGCCGTCGGGCAGGAAGTTTTAAATTCGCTGACGCCTGCGCAGCAGGTCATAAAAATAGTTCACGACGCCCTCATCGAGATCGTCGGAAGCAAGGAAACCCGCATTTCCCTCGGAGGAAAAGCGCCTCATTTCATAATGCTGTGCGGCCTTCAGGGTTCAGGTAAAACCACTTCATGCGGAAAGCTCGCGGCCTATATACGTAAAAAAGGGCACAAACCCATGCTGGTAGCGGCCGACATATACAGGCCCGCCGCCATCAAGCAGCTCGAAGTTATAGGCGAACAGCTGAAGGTTCCCGTTTTTTCGATGGGCAATCAGGTTTCGCCGGTTGAAATAGTTAAAAACGCTAAAGATAAAGCCATGATAGACGCCTGCGACGTGGTTATCGTAGATACCGCCGGCCGCCTGCATATCGATGAAGAGCTCATGAAAGAGCTCAAAGACATAGTCGCGGCGGTTCCGCCGGAAGAGATACTTCTGGTCGTAGACGCCATGACCGGCCAGGACGCCGTAAATATAGCAAAACAGTTCAACGATACCCTGCCTGTAACGGGCTTCGTAATGACCAAGCTCGACGGCGACGCCCGCGGCGGCGCGGCGCTTTCGATTCGCCACATTACCGAAAAGCCTATAAAGCTCGTGGGCATGGGCGAAAAACTTGACGCACTTGAAGCTTTTCATCCCGAACGCATGGCGTCGAGGATCCTTGGCATGGGCGACATACTTTCGCTCATAGAAAAGGCCCAGTCCAACATGGACGTTGAAAAAATGAAGGAGCTCGAAAAGAGCCTTCGCGAAGCCACTTTTACGTTCGACGACTTTCTTACGCAGATAGAACAGGTCCAGAAGATGGGGCCTCTTGACCAGCTGCTGGGCATGATCCCGGGTTTCTCATCGATACCGCAGCTCAAAGACGTAAAGATCGATGAAAAGGAAATCGAGCATATCAAAGCCATAATCCGTTCCATGACAAGGCAGGAGCGCCGTCTGCCGTCCATAATCGACGGTTCGCGCAGAAAACGCATCGCCTCGGGCTCGGGGCGCGACGTGTCCGACGTGAACAAGCTTCTCAAGCAGTTCGAACAGACCCGCAAGATGATGAAGCAGATGAATAAAATGTCGGGATTATTCGGAAAGATGGGCGGCGGCAAGATGCCGTTCTTTAAGTAAAAAAAATAGCGAAAAGGTCCAAATATATAAATAAAAATACTCGATCAAGGAGGTGAACAAATGGCAGTTGTAATCAGACTTAAAAGAATGGGTTCGCACAAAAGACCTTTCTACAGAATGGTAGCTACGGATTCCCGCAGCCGCCGCGACGGAAGGTTCATTGAAGAACTCGGTTTTTATAACCCGATAACAGTGCCCCATAAGCTCGAAGTTAATAAAGACAATTTATTAAAATGGCTTAGAAGCGGCGCTCAGATGTCGGATACAGTGAAAGGTCTTGTAAAACCTCTTGGAATATTAAAAGAATTCCATGAAGAAAAAGTTGAAAAAGCGAAAAAAGCGAAAGCTTAATTGCTTCGATACGGCGGCTTCGTATAGTTTTGGCGCCTGAAAAGGGTATTTATTTTAGTTTGACTAATACAGAATCTGCAGGATAAATTTCGAATTACATTTGGAGGTTCACGCACAATGAAAGAATTGATCAGTCTTATTATTAAATCTTTAGTCGATAAAACCGATCAGATTGAAATAAAAGAAATTTCAGGCGAAAAAACTTTAATGTACGAAGTAAAAGTAGCTACGGAAGACGTCGGCAAGATAATCGGCAAGCACGGCCGCACGATCAACGCCATCAGAACTCTTCTGCGCTCCGCTATGAACAAGGATAACAAAAAAGTCATCCTTGAAGTTTTACAGTAAAGTAGTTGTATGATATAAATGCCCGATAAATCAAATCTTGTGGCGATCGGCCGTATAATAAAGCCTCACGGCGTTCACGGCGAATTCAAAGTATTGCCGCTTACGGATTTTATTGAAGAAAGGTTTTCGAGCCTTAAAGATTTTTTTATATTTAACCAAAATGACGGAGCAGTTAAATGCTCCGTCGTTTCCGTTAAATTCACTCCGCGTTACATTATACTGGGCGCGGAAGGTTTTACGATAGAAAGCGTCGAAAGGCTGCGCGACGAATTCATTTATATCGATAAAAAAGATATAATGGACGCTGGCGACGATAATTTTTACGCTTTCGATCTCGTCGGCCTCGAAGTATTCGATAACGATACTAAAAAGAGGCTCGGGGAGGTCATAAACGTTTTCAGCGGTTCGGGCAACGACATGATCGAAATTTCGATCGACGCCGATTCCAGAACCGCTCTGGTGCCGTTCGTAAAGCAGTTCGTCAAAAAAATCGATATAGGCGGAAAGGCCATATACATAGAGGTTATGGAGGGGCTCCTATAAAGATCACCATCGTAACGCTCTTTCCCGAATATTTCGAAACTCCTTTCGCAAGCAGCATTATAGCGCGAGCCCGCAAAAACGGGCTCGTCGATTTTGACATAATCGATTTGAGAGATTTCACCACCGACAGGCACAGGACTGTCGACGATTACCCCTATGGCGGAGGCTGCGGAATGGTCATGAAGCCCGAGCCGGTGAAGCGCGCCCTGGATTTCGTGGCGGACAAATGTTCGAAAGCGGGAGAAGAAAATCCGGTTTCTATTTACCTTACGCCGCAGGGCGAGCTTTTAAACCAAAAAACGGTCGAAGAGCTTTCGGAGCGCGGTCATATTCTTTTATTTTGCGGGCATTACGAAGATATGGATTACAGGGCGCGCAAGCTTTTTAGCAGGGAAATGTCCGTCGGGGATTACGTTCTTTCTGGCGGGGAGCCGGCCGCCGCGCTTTTAGCGGACGCTCTGGTGAGAAAAATTCCGGGCGCGCTTGGAAACCCCGATTCGGCATCGGAAGATTCTTTCTCCGGGGACGGGAGGATTTTCGATTGCCCTCATTACACCAGGCCGCCGGAGTGGGAAGGCATTCGCGTGCCGGATGTTTTGCTTAACGGCGACCATAAAAAAATAACCGAATACAGGCGGGCGCGCGCCATCATCAACACTATGAGGGTCAGGCCCGACCTTTTAAAAGTCGAGCAGCTCAGCGAAACCGATTTTAAAATAATGAAGCGGTATTTTTTAAATTATCACGATTCCGAGGATTGAGAACGATGGGCCACGCCGGCGGACCAGCAAACGATAACACTTTAAATTCGAGGCTTTACATAGGCCTCGTTCATTATCCCATTAAAAGCAAAGACGGCGGGATCGTTCAGACATCCATAACGAACCTGGACGTTCACGATATAGCGCGCACGGCGCGAACGTATAATTTGAGCGGATATTTCCTTATAGCTCCGCCGGACTGCCAGATAGAGCTTTTGAACAAGGTTATTGGGCACTGGTCGGGAGGGTTCGGCCTCGAATACAACAGCGACAGGAGCGAAGCTCTTTCGCTCGTAAAGGTGGCCGGGAGCATAGATGAAGCCCGCGAATCGATCGTCAGGCAAACCGGTCTTAAGACGAACGTAGTAATAACTGACGCTAAAACTCACCAAGATTTGAGAAATATTACTTGCAATTCGTTGCAAAATATGTTAAAATTATATGATTCAAATTTTTTGTTGTTATTTGGAACTGGCTGGGGCCTGGCCGAAGCGGTTATAGCCAGGGCCGATTACATACTCGAACCGATAAGGCCGCTTACGGTTCATAGTTACAATCATCTGTCCGTAAGGGCTGCCGCGGCTATAATCATAGACCGCGTTGTCGGCGAAAACGTATTTATTGAAAAAAGAACTTAATTAAAATAACCAATTATATTAATACTACTAGGAGGCAAACAATGGACTTAATCAAATCAATCGAATCCAGCTTTTTGAAAAAAGACATCCCGCGCTTTATCGTGGGCGACACCGTCCGCGTTGACGTTCGCATCGTCGAAGACGACAGCGAAAGAATCCAGGCTTTCGAAGGCGTAGTTATCGCCAGAAAAGGCACAGGCGCCCGCGAAACCATTACCGTCAGAAAAGTTTCCTACGGCACCGGAATCGAAAGGACTTTCTTCCTTCACTCGCCGATGATCGGCAAGCTTACCGTAGTAAAACAGGGTAAAGTAAGACGCGCCAAACTTTATTATCTGCGCGACAGATTCGGCAAATCCGCGCGTATCGAAGAACGCAAACCTAAAGTCGTTCAGCAGACCGCGAAATAGTTATAAACTAAAACAATATTCAAATATCGGCATATTAATATCTTGATATATTGATATGCCGATATTGCTAATAACATAACGGGTTGGTAAAAAAATGGTAACAGAAGAAGCCGAAAGCGGCCAGCAGAATATCAAAGAAAAAAAAGAGAACGAGGGCGAAAGCGAGAAATCACTTGTGCGTGAGGTCGTAGAAACAATCATACATGCGCTTATTCTTGCGTTCGCGTTGCGGACTTTCGTTATTCAGGCTTTTTACATACCTTCGGGTTCGATGGAAAACACTCTTCTGCCCGGCGATATGATATTGGTCAATAAGTTCATTTATTATTTTACCGACATCAAGCGCGGCGATATAATCGTTTTCAAGTATCCCAACGATCCTTCTAAAGATTACATCAAGCGCGTGGTCGGCCTGCCGGGCGACAGCCTCGAGATTAAAAACGGCGACGTTTACGTCAACGACAAGCTTTACGAAGAAAAGTACACGAAAGAAAAAGCCGCGGACGACATGATAATGCATGCGCATATAGAAAAAGACCCTGCCGGTGCCGTAACCAGCGTGGCGGCGCAGGGCAAAATAAAAGTTCCGGCCGGAAAGCTCTTCGTGATGGGCGATAATCGCAACAACAGCCAGGATTCAAGATTCTGGGGATTCCTGTCGCAGTCGAGCCTAAAGGGCAAGGCGCTGGTCATATACTGGCCGCTGTCGCGAATCGGATTTATAAGATAGCAACCGACTAATTTAATAAAAAATAAAAAAAGCGCTTTCTTCTTCTGGAAGAAGGCGCTTTTTTATTAGTGAATAGTGTATAGTGAATAGTTAAGGCTGGGGCTCGCTCTGCGAGCTTTATATATAAATAAATACTTCGTATATCAGCTCTTAAAATTTTATTCAACCATTGTTCCATTTTTAAACAAGTTCCTTTGTATTTTAGCAGGTAGTTTGGGCAGGGCGCCAGATAATTTTTTTCGGGGACGCGTTCTAAAATCCCTCCGGGATTTTAGCCGCTTGAGCTCGACTTCTCTCGCCCATCCCTGGGCTCCGAAGTCTCCGCTACACCCCTTCAAAAATTATTCTGGCCCCTGCTACAAGCTTAAAGGCAACTTAAACAATGATTACAACCTGAAAGGACTTTTTAGGCTGGTTAACCTAAATGCCTGTAATAAAACCATAATGTCAACTAACCTGCAAGCCATTATTGCTGCGCAGACGCGCGCGTGCGCGCGTCTGCAAAAAACAGAAACAAAAAAACAGAAATAGAAAAGTAGAAATATAAAGCAAAGTATAAGAGAAATTTAAGGCAACTACCGAAAAGAGCATAATTAGATTAAAGCCCCGGCCGGAAAGCCTGCGCTGCACAAGCATAAAGCGTCAGGCGAATCAGGGGTTGGAAGGGATTTTAAGGGAAGGGAGGGGCCTTTGGCACCTCGCCTTCCCTTATCAAAAAACGCTTATTTGTATTTTACCTGCGCTAAACAAAAAGCGCCTAAAAATATTGAAAATATATAATAATTGTGTTAAAATAAATATGTAAAGTTAATTAGGTACCAATGAAAATAAATTGCGGCGGTAATATATGTTTATAAAAGCCATTTTCCCAAAAAGCGGCGAGCGCGTGCCGGCCGGGGTCCGATCGATTAAAAACTCCAGGGGCATGTCCATATTGCTTCTGGTGCTTCTGGTGTTGTTTCTGGTGGCGTTTTACGCTTTTCAGCACATATATAACGCGCAGACTCGGGCGCGTCAGGCGCACAAGCTATTTTTCGCCAGTTCCGCTATGAACCTGGCGGAAGCGGCAATGCAGCTCGCTATTCTTCATGTTAATAACGAGATGAACGACGTGAATTATAATGCCGGCAAGAATTACTGGTATTCCAGCTTCCGCAAAAACGTCGGTTCAACGAACGGTCTCAGTCAGGATTTGAGGGGTCTTCCCGAGGTGCAGGCGCTTCTTGCTCAGCTTAAAGACCGCGGCGCTAAAATCAGGGAGTTAACGGCCGTACTGGCCGCTTCAGATAAGTTCTACGATCTGGGCGGAAACGCAGAATCTTTCCGCGATATAGAAAAATGCGGTTCCATCGAATTTAAGTGTGTCGCCGAGTATATGGAAACCGGCGCATCGGTGAGGGCGCGCAAAGATTTTAAAGTTATACACGCCAGGAATCCTTTCCTTAATAATTACGTTTTGTTCGTAAAAGATGCGTGGGGCGAATACAGTTCCACCGATAATATCGGCTATCCGGCGGCGTATAAAAGCCTTCCCGGTTCGCACGAAGGTTATAACCCGAAAGACCGTTATGTTAAGGTGAATGCAAAGCCTGAAGCCAATCTTCCGGCCGGCCGCGTGTTGCTGGGCGGCCCGATGGATTCCGACAAAAAGATAATAATAAACCTATCCGATAAGGATACCGATTTGATGGACGACGTATGGCCGAACGGCGGCGCGGTCAACAAAATATGGGGTTCTAATTCCAAATCCGCCGCCAAGGCCGGCGGCGACGCCAAAATGCCCGCCAAAGAGCTCGAAGCGCTTTACCGAAGCCTTTTTTACGACACTTCCAATCCGTTAACGGACGCGGCGTGGACCGAGCTTACCAATAACGCGGTTTTTTTATTTAAAAAGAAAAACTGCGGCTTCAATCCGCAGTATGTTTACGGGAAAAACACGACCGCGCCTTATGTAAAGTCCAAGCCTGTCAACGCCGACGCCGAGCCGAAAACTTCGCTTAAGAACATGTCGGATCTCGACGATCTGGCTAAAGAAGAATGGGTTTTCGGCGCGCACACTTCAAATTATCTGGCGTCGATGCTTCTTTTTGCAGATACGGTTATGAAACCGTCCGGCGGGTACAAATGGGTCAGCTGTGAAAGTCTTAACGACCAGGACGCGCCGGCCACGAACGTTTCATCGGCGACGAAAATAGCCCGCGACACATTTATACACTACAACCACAGCACCGATACTGAAAGGCGTGGCCTGGATCTTTTCGGCGCGCCGGGCGAGCGGCAGTTCGGCATGATCGAGGGCAATGTCTGGCAGCGTTATTCGAGCCTTTCGGCCCTTTCGATGGATGTGACTATTCCGCCGCCCGATAATAAAACTTACAATATCAATTTCGTCATTCCCGGCGTTTATTATACCGCGCCTAAAGACACCGTCAATAAAAATATACCGGCGCCTGATTTTAAGGCTTTCATGCTTTTTCTCGAGTCGGTTTACACCGACGCTCAGCTGAGCGCGCTTTTCATAGTGGGCGCGAGCGTCATACGCGAAGAGGGCGGAAAGTCGATTGGCAGGCCATTTCAGACGGTCACGGGCAGCTCCGGAATCAATTATAATTCCGAAGTGCTGGTAAGGCCTTATAATCTGGGGATGCCGGCGGCCGTAAAAGTGCCGCTGAACGCTCCCGAAGCCGTTCAAACGCTGGTGCCGCCGCCGCGCGGCTATGAAGAGCTCACTCCGGTGATATCGAGCAAAAACGCGGTCATTTATGACAGCGAGGCGGAGTTTTTCAAAAAAAGCGTTTCAAAGGCGGTTGTTAGCGGAACGACGGTCAATTTTTTAAATCTGCACGGCAATGTCATTATAAAAAGCGATCTGCATTTGATGGGGGCGCCTTTTGTTTATAAAGGCTGCGGCACTATCACCGTAGCGCCTGACACTTCGGGTACGGTTCCGGTGCCGCGTCACATTTATATAGGGACAAAAATTTTAAAATCGAGTCCTATAGATCTATTATGTCTTTATTCCAGCTGGGGCACTATCGCCATAACCGGCGACAATCTGGAAATAAACGCTTCACTGGTAGCGCTTCATCCTTTTTACAATCCGGCCAAAAATCTGATTTCGTTTGTGAGCGGGCCTAATATCGGTTCGAGCGGCGCGAAGAAGCTTAAGATTAAAGGCAATCTGGCTGTGGATCATTTAAATCTTGCGGCGTTCCCTAAAAACACCGTAATCGAGTACGATCCGTTATTTCATGAAATGAAGACTGAAGACGATTTTTTCGTAAGCGTATCCGATAAGTTCACTTACTGGGTAAAGGAGCCGCTGTAAAATGCAAAGCGCATCTGATAAGAAAACTAACGATATCGATAAAATAGAATTGTTAAAGATCCTTTTCAAGAAGCTATTGAGCGACAACAAGATCGACGCTGCCGAAAAATCTCTTTTCGGCGAATTCAAGGTTGTTTTTGATATCGGCGACCGGATTTATTCGGGCGTGCTGGCAGAGACGATAGAAGAAATAAAGAAAAGCGGAAACGTTTTCAGCGGCGGCACAACGCTGGAGGCGGATTCGCGCGAATATAAAATATCGCTTTACTGCGAAGTTTACTACAGAATGCTGTTTAACGGCAGGATAAGCGAAAGTGAAAACGAGCTTTTGAAGGGGCTCGGCCGGGCGTTAAAAATAAGCGAAGACGCCGAGTATGAAGCGGTTCTTGCGGCCGAGGAGCGTATAATAGGCGACGCGTTAAAATATATTGATAAAAATGAATATACGCAGGCGCGAGAGCTTCTTTTGGCTTTTGGGCCGGATAAAAAACATTATGGCGGCTATTTTCGGGCGGCATATAAGCTTTTCAAAGAATGTCCGGATACCGCCGGCCGCGCGGCCGAAGAATTCAGGGAGCGTTATTTAAAAAACGTTTTTAAAGGTCAGCCGCCATGGGAAGCGCTTTATTATTACGCCAGGCTCGCGGGCGGACGCGACGCGGAAAAAAGTGAAAAGCTTTTGCGGGAAGCGTTTGAATTGGCCGACGCCGCCGAAAAAAAACATTTGACTTACTTTCAGATGGCTATGGTCAATCAGGCGGCCTCTAAATTCGAGCGAGCGTTCGAATATTATATGGAAGCCGAGAAATTTTTTGACGGCGATCCGGATACGGCCGTGAATATTCTATCGTGTTACATAAGCCTTAAAAAATTCGGTCCAGCCGGGGAGTATATCGCTAAAAAATACGATAAATTTAGCGGCGACGCAAGATTTTTAAATAACTGCGCGATCGTTTATTCAAAATTGAAAGACTTTACTAAAGCGGCCGAGCTTTTAAAAAAGGCTATATCGGTCAATCCATGTTTCATAGATGCGCTTGTAAATCTTATCCATATGCTGATAGCGCTTAAAGAAAAAAAGCAGGCGCTTGAATATTTAAATAAACTACAGCCTTTAGATAAAACTCTTTATGATTCGCTTGTTTCAAAGATAAAAAGGTAATTTGGCGATTATGCCGGTGATAACTTTTTCTCACATAGCGATATTTTTATTACTTGAATTATAGTTCATAAAATATAAATTTTAAATAAACTGTATTTTTCATATAAATTGTTCGCATAATATGATTGTGTTCCGTGGCATGCAAATTGCTCTTGAAAAAGTGTCGCTTTATGCGGCTAATTTTTAGGAGGTGTTTCATATAATGAAAAAATTATTAGCGGTATTGTTCATGTTATTAGTATCGGTTTACTTTGCTGTTCCGGTTATGGCTGGCGAAGAAGCAAAAAAAGAAGAAAAAGGCAAAGACAAAAAAGGCGCGTTCGTTAACGTCGAACTCACCGGCAAAATCGTAAAAGAAGAAAAGAAAGATTTATTCGTAACCGAAGACGGCCAGAAATATTTCATAATAAAGGGCAAAGGCAAAAAAGAAGCCGGCATATTCGCCGTCGCTGATTATGCAAGCAAAACCTTCAAAGTGAAAGGCACTTCGAAACCTTTATCGGAAAAAGACAAAGCGAAAAAAGGCTACTATCCTTCGCTTAAAATCGATGAATTCGCCGAAGTCGGCGCAGCAGCAGCTCCTGCGGCTCCCGCAGCTCCTGCGGCTCCCGCGGTAGAAGCTCCTAAAACGGAAAAAGCCCCTGAAGCTCCCGTCGCTCCCGAAGCGCCCAAAGCCGAAGTAAAAGCTCCTGAAGCTCCCGCGGCTCCTGAAGCGCCTAAAGCCGAAGAAAAACCCGCAGAAACCGGCAAATAATAATCGACAGCCGCAATAAATAAATTCTAACGGCGTCCGCGCCGCTTGCGCGGGCGCCGCTGGAAAAAAAGGATGAGCTCAGATGAAAAACAAATTAATTCATGCCCTGGCATTGTGCCTGATGATGCCATTGCTGATGTTTATTAATGTGGGGCCTGTATTTTCAGGCCAGCAGACGAGCGAGTCCGTTACTTCCTCCGATAACAAAGATTCTTTATTTGCCGTAGTAGGCGAAATACGACTTAATGAAGCTTCGAAAAAAGAGGCTAAGCAGGTTTATGAACTATTCGATGAAAAAAAAGAGGTATATAAGCTTATCGGGCCGAAGGCGATTATCGACCAGATAGTATCGATTGCGGACTATTCGAAGTTGAAGTTCAGAATTACCGGCCAGCTGATAAAAAAAGACCGGAAAAAGGGCATATTAATAAGCTCGTTTGAAATTTACAAACCGGCCGAAGAAGCCGTTCCCCAAAACGGTATTCCGCTATCACCCGGCACTTCGGAAAACGGCATCAATAATTCCGCGCCGTCGGACACTTCTGAAAATAAAACAGCCAGATAAAAATTAAAATTCTTTTTATTAAGATAAAGAATGGGCAGGAAATGCCCTTTTTTTATTCGTATTTTTTTACGGGATAAAGGTTGGCTGAGACACCGCCAAATTTGCCGCCGTAAATAAAACACTTGACAATTATCATTATTAAAACTATAATCATGCGGTAATTAAAATAAATTAAGGAGTTTATATGAATTTTTTAAAGTTTAACATTTTACTCATGCTATCGATGTTCGTTATCTCGTTTATTCTATCTAACGCTTCGCCCGCGTCGGCCGGAGAGCCGTCCACCGGCGAAGTCGGCGCCACCAAGGAAATAAATGTCGATAATATGAAATTTAACGTTATGGACGCCGAGGGCGCCGTAAACGCGTCTACCGCTGAAATCTTAACTATAGCGCCTGAAGAAGTTCTCGCAAAGATCGGCTCCGCCGAAATAAAAGGAAAAGATTTCAACGCGAAGCTCGACGAGCAGATACCGCCTTACGTTCCGCGTAACACGATAAAAAAAGCCGATAAAGAAAGATTTTTAGAACAGATGGTCGACGATAAAATGCTCGACATGGAAATCGCGGATAAAAAATTCGATGATAACGAACGTTTCAAACAGGTTATGGCCGAAATCGAAAAGCGCGTCATCCTTCATTTCTATATGAGCGAAAAAATACAGGGCCACAAAGTGGAAGTCAGCGACCAGGAAATGAAAGAATATTACGATAAAAACAAGGAAACGCAGTTTAAGACCAGCGAATTTGAAAATGTAAAACCGGCCATAGGAGAAGAACTCAAAAATAAAAAGCTCGAGGAATATTTAACTAAATACTGGCAGGACACCGCGAAAGAATACGAAGTAAAAACGAACGAAGTCGGCCTCGGTAAAATCAAAGACATAGACAAGCTCGATTCGTCAGAGCTTTCTCTCGCGATTTATGACACCAAATTTTTCAAGATAACCCTGGGCGACCTCAAAAAAGCTTTTGAAACCGATAAAATAGTCAGCCAGAACAAAGCGGTTCACAAGCTCGACGATCCTCAGTACTGCGCGATGATAGCCGACAATCTTTTAAAAGCGCACGTGCTTTCGGATTACGCGGTTAAAAACGGTTTCGCTCCAGATAAGAACGAAAAAATCAAAGCCGAGCTCGAAAAAATCAGCGCGATGCAGAAAAAGAGACTTTTTATCGATACGGAAGTGTTTAAAGACATTACGATCAGCTCGGACGCCGTTAAAAAATATTACGAAGACAATAAATCCAGCTTCCGCGACGACCAGATAAAAGCTTCGCACATACTCGTAGCCAGCGAAGAAAAAGCAAAAGAAATCGAAAAGCAGCTTAAAGAAGGCAAGAATTTCGAAGACCTGGCAAAAGCCGAATCGAGCTGTCCTTCCAAGGAAAAGGGCGGCGACCTCGGGCTTTTCGGGCGCGGTATGATGGTGAAAGAATTTGAAACGGCCGCTTTCGCCACTAAAAAAGGCGAGCTTTCACCCATAGTCAAAACGCAGTTCGGCTATCATATAATCAAAGTCACCGATAAAATCGAAGGAAAGCAGCGCGAGCTGGCTGAAGAATCGGCTAAGATCGAAAATTCGTTAAAGCGCGAAAAACAGATGGCCGCCCGCGAAGAATATCAAAAATATCTCAAAGATAAATATAAACCGCAGCTTTTCAACGATAAAGTGAAATAATACTTTATCTTTAAAGCGCCGATAAAAAAACGGGCCGGCCTTGAAAAAGGCGGGCCCGTTTTTTTGCGCGTTCCGCAAGGGCGGGGATTATATGATCACCGGTTTTATTCCAGCATTTTTAAAAGGTCTTCATAGCCGATAACGCCGACTCCTAATTTTAAGGCCTTGTCGTATTTCGATCCGGGGGATTCGCCGGCGACGACGAAAGACGTTTTTTTGGAAACGCTCGACGAATTGGAGCCGCCGTTAGCTTCGATAAGCTCTTCTACGGCGGAGCGGGGGACCGGGAGAGTTCCGGTTATCACGAACGATTTGTTTTTAAGCTTTTCGGAAGCCGCCGCGACCGAGGAAATCGCTTCGATTTTAAGGCCGTTTTCAAAGAGTTTTTCTATTATTTTCATATTTTTTTCTTCGGCGAAGAAGCGGCGGATCGACGAAGCGATCTTTTCGCCGATCTCGTTTACCAGAAGGAGCTCTTCGGCAGTGGCCGCGAGCAGGCGGTCGAAGGATTTAAAATGAGCGGCGAGGGCCGCGGCGGTGTTTTCACCCACGAAAGGTATTTGAAGGGCGGTTATAAAACGGTTGAGCGTAGTGTTTTTCTTTTTTTGAATTTCGCCGGCGAGTTTCGACGCCAGCTTGTCTTTGAACCGCGGCAGTTTTAAAAAATCTTCGGCCCGAAGTTTTAGAATGCAGGCCATATCTTCTATGAGCTTATTTTCTACGAGAATTTCTATGATTTTGCCGCCGAAACCCTCGAGATCGAGGGCGTGTTTGGACGCGAAAAATTCGGCTTTTCTTATAAGCTGCGCGGGGCACGAAAGCGAAACGCAGCGCCACGCGGCTTCGCCTTCGTTTCGGCATGCGGCGGCGCCGCACGCCGGGCAGTTTGAAGGCATAACGAATTCTTTAGAATCGGCGGGGCGGCGCGAAAGGACTACTTCGATCACCTGAGGTATTATTTCTCCAGCTTTTTCTATGACGACAGTATCGCCTTCACGGATGTCTTTCTGCGCTATTTCGTCGGCGTTATGAAGGGACGCGCGCGATATGCGCGTGCCGGAAAGCGTCACAGGCCGGAGGTTTGCGACCGGCGTAAGCGTTCCCATTTTTCCCACCTGGATCTGTATGCTTTCTATTACCGTTTCGGCGCGTTCGGGAGCGTATTTATAAGCCATAGCGAAGCGAGGAGATTTGGCGGTATGTCCGAGAGCGTTTTGAAACGCCAGGCTGTCGAGCTTTACGACCATTCCGTCGGTGTCGTAATTAAGCGAATGCCTGAGCTCGTTCCATTTTTCTATATGCTCGACGACCCCGGCCATGCCTTTTATGACGGTATAATTTTCTGAGACCCTGAAACCGGCTTCTGCAAGAAATTTCAGTGATTCGGAGTGGGTTTCGAAGCTTTTTTCCGTTTTTTTCCCGGTTTCGTCGTAAACGGTAACGGGTCCGGCTATATTGTACAAAAAAATATTGAGTTTGCGCGAGGCGGTCACGGCGGGGTCCAGCTGCCGCAAAGAGCCTGCGGCGGCGTTTCTCGGGTTGGCGAAGACGGCTTCTCCCGCCTCCTCGCGTGAGGCGTTGAGCCGGGCGAAAACGTCGCGCGGCATGAAAATTTCGCCCCGGACGGTAACGTCGCAATCGAAAGCGAGCCGGAGAGGGACCTGTTTTATAGTGGCGACGTTCGCCGTGACGTCTTCGCCGGTGCGTCCGTCGCCTCGAGTGGCGGCGCTTTTGAAGACGCCTCTTTCGTATTTAATGGATATCGATGCCCCGTCGAATTTCAATTCTACGCAATAATCTATATCTTCCGGCGATAGGATTTCTTCGGTCCGGCGGTTGGTGTTGAGGTCCTTAAGAATTCGGGTTTCGAAATCCATAAGGTCTTCTACGCCGTACGAATTTGCGAGAGAAAACATTCTGGTTTCGTGTATTATCTGCGAAAACTCGCGTGCCGGAGCTCCGGAAACGCGGCCGGAAGGCGAGTCGCTTTTTTTCAGATGCGGAAAATCGGCTTCGAGTTTGGCGAGTTCGGCCATGGCGCGGTCGTATTCCAGATCGCTGATCGACGGGCTGTTGAGCGTGTAATATTCGTAATCGCATCTGTTTATAAGCGCGGTGAGGAAATTTATCCTCTCTTCGGGCGCTGCCGCAGCCGAGCTTGAAGGGCCTTTTTCGGGGCCGGCCGCCTCGAAATCGAAACTTATCGTGTCTTCTGTCATTTTGAGTCTCCATTTATTCAATTAGTATATTCTAATCGTTTGATTCTTTTGCGCGGCCAGCATCCGGCGTTAAATATTTCATGCGGCCCGCCGAACGATAATTTTAATACATTTTCGTATAAAATTCAAGACTGTTGAAGATATATTAGATAAATACGCGATAAAAATATGAAGTTAAAGCAAAAAAATATTGCATTTGCTTTTTTATAATGATATAATAAAAACATTAAATTAACCGAAGCGCTAAAGCTTATCAAGAAGAAGGAGAAAAAGAAAGATGGATTTTGTTCCCAAGGGGCTTTTTTTAACTAAAGGTGTCGGAAAATCAAAAGAGAAACTTCAGTCGTTCGAAATGGCTTTAAGAAACGCTAAAATAGCTCAATATAACCTCGTACGCGTTTCTTCTATATTCCCTCCCGGCGCTAAGATACTTACCGAAAAAGTAGCCTCGCCTAAATTAAAGCCCGGCCAGATCACCTTCGTCGTGCTCGCCGACATCGCCACCAACGAACCTAACCGTCTTATAGCAGCTTCCGTAGGCATAGCGCAGCCGGACGACAAAAAAAGATACGGATACCTTTCGGAGCACCACTGCTTCGGCGCCACCGACAAATCCGCCGGCGATTACGCCGAGGACCTCGCGGCAGCTATGCTTGCTTCCACGTATGGTTTCGACATGGACAGCGACGTCAAATACGATGAAAAATCTGAAATATGGAAGATCAACAATATAAAGGTGCGCACCAGAAATATCACCCAGTCGGCGATCGGCGATAAAAACGGCCTGTGGACTACGGTAGTGGCCGCAGCCGTGCTTATCATGTAACAGTTAAGGACCGAAACGGCCCGTGCGCAAGAAAAGCGATTAAATATTATAAGCATGCAATAAACAGGCGGGACT
>MWBZ01000078.1 GCA_002069765.1 bacterium ADurb.Bin243 | reverse complement strand
TCGTAAAGTTCGGCGCAGCATCGGCGGCATATCAAACCGCCGGTGCTGAGCTTTTTATCGGGCATGACGCATTTTTCGCAAACGTTTTTTCTGCACGCTATGCAGACTCCGAGTATTTCGCCGCCGACGTGATTGTAAGTGTCGCACACTTTTTCTTTGGCGCCGAATAAATACGTGGATATTTTTTCAATTAAGCCTATTTTTTCTTCTATCTTGACTTCAAAAGATTCGTTGATCTTTTTCTGGATATTATTAAGATCTTCATAGCAGAACTTGCATATGATTTTGCCGCTTGTTTCCGATGTTATGGGCGATTTGCAGTCGGGGCATACGGTTTTTTTGCATATGCCGCATGTTCCCGATACGGGCTTTGAGTGCCTCGAAGGGCAGCCGTCTGAAGTTCTGGCCAATTGACCCACACACCTCTGCTAAAAATTAAGCCGTGCAACAAAATATATGTAATTCGAATCGCCATGCAACACGAATTTTTATAAATATCGGCAGAATATAAAATACATTAAGCTTTTTTAACCGCGATCGACATTTTAACGCCGTTTATATCCCATTCTTTCGAATCGGCGGCCGTTTTATCGTTGAATATATTATCGGCGAGAGTTTCGCTTTTAATAAAATCATCGAATTTTTCTATGCAGGCTTTTATAGCCGCAGCTTTTCCTTCGTCTATTACCCCGTATGAAATATTGATTTTATCTAATATTTCAAAATCGGCTTCTTTGCGCATATTCTGAACTTTGTTTATTATTTCGCGGGCATAGCCTTCGAGTATTAAATCTTCCGATAACTGCGTATCCAGAGCGACGCCGTATTCGCCGTCGATTAAAACTGAGTATTTTTCCCTCGATTTAGAAGTTATGGCCACGTTTTCTTTCGTAAGGATAATTTCCTGGCCGGCCATTTCAAATTTGAACTCGCCGGACTTGTTGATTGATTTAGCTATTTCGTTGTTAGGGTTCGTCTCGAGATATTTTTTGATCTCGGGCACCAGTTTTCCGTACTTTGCGCCCAGAGCCGGGAAGTTCGGTTTAACTATATAATCTACGAAATCGTCGAGCGAAGATGTGAAGCTTATATTTTTAACGTTCAATTCTTCGTCGATGAGCTCTTTCATCGACAGCACCACTTCTTTTTCATGCGGCGAAACCGTTTTAACTATCATATCGGCTATAGGCTGCCTTACTTTTATGGAGCAGGCGTTACGCGCCGAGCGGCCCATATAAACGACGTTTTGAATGAGCGCCATTTGCGATTCGAGCTCTTCGAAGTTTATCTTTTCGTCGTATTCGGGATAATCGGTGAGGTGTACCGATTCTTTGGCTTTTGGATCGAGCCTGCAAACGAGGTTGCGGTAGATCTGCTCGGTTATGAACGGGCAGAAAGGCGCGAGCAGCCTGGAAAAATCCACGAGAATTTCATAAAGAGTCAGATAAGCGGCTATCTTGTCGTCGTCGAGGTTGAATTTCCAGAAGCGGCGGCGGCTGCGCCTTACATACCAGTTGGAAAGCTCTTCTACGAATTTTTCCATGGCGACGGCGGCCGGCATTATATCGAATTTATCGAGTTCTTCGCGGACCTTCTTGACGAGGCGGTTGAATTTCGATTTGATCCACTGATCTATAAGCGGACGCTTATTGACTTCTATTTTGTGATCGAGCGGGTTGAAATTATCTATATTTGCGTATAACGTAAAAAAAGCGTATGTGTTCTGTATGGTACCCAGGAATTTATTGTGCGCTTCCATGACGGCGTCTTCGAAGAAACGGCGGGCGTTCCAGGGCGACGTGCCCGAATAGAAGCACCAGCGGAGCGCGTCCGCGCCGTACTTATTGAACATCAGGAAAGGATCTACTATATTGCCTTTGCTCTTGCTCATCTTGACGCCGTTTTTATCCTGTATAAGGCCGAGCACTACTACGTTTTTATAAGAGGATTTCTTGTGAAGGAACGTGGATGTGACCAGAAGGCTGTAAAACCAGCCGCGGGTCTGATCGACCGCTTCGCATATGAAATCGGCGGGGAAATTTTCGCCGAACTTTTCTTTGTTTTCGAACGGATAGTGCCACTGAGCGGTGTGCATCATGCCCGAATCGAACCAGCAGTCGATAACTTCGGGCACGCGTTTCATTTTAGCGCCGCACGAGCATTTGACGGTCACTTCGTCCACGTAAGGCTTGTGGAGTTCGATGTTGTCAGGGCAGTTATCGGATTTTTTCTTGAGCTCTTCTATGGAGCCTATGCATTCGGTAGTTTTGCAGCTTTCGCAAATCCAGATCGGAAGCGGGGTGCCCCAGTACCTGTCGCGCGAAAGCGCCCAGTCTATCATATTTTCGAGGAAGTTTTTAAACCTTCCGGTTTTTATATAATCCGGATACCAGTTTATATTGTCGTTCTGGGCGAGTATTTCATCTTTGAACGCGGTGGCTTTTATGAACCATGAATGGCGCGCATAATAAATAAGCGGGCTGTCGCAGCGCCAGCAGAACGGATAAGTGTGTTTTATCTTGCCGCTCTTATAAAGAATTCCGTTTTCTTTCATGAATTTCTGTATGGAAGGGTCGGCGTCTTTAACGAATACGCCTTTCCACGGGGTAACTTCATCGGTATATTCGCAGCGCGAGTTTACGGGCTGTATCACCGGCAGGCCGTTTTTGACGCCGAGCTGATAGTCGTCTTCGCCGAACGCCGGCGCTATATGGACTATTCCGGTGCCGTCTTCGAGCGTTACGAAATCGGCGGCGCAAACGTAATGCGCTTTTTTATCGGGCCTGACGAATTTGAACATCTGTTCGTAATCGGTGCCGACGAGGTCTTTGCCTTTATATTCGGCGGCTATTTCGTATTCGCTTTTTAATTCTCCGAGGCGCGCTTTAGCTAATATGAGGTATTCGTCGCCGGTTTTGACTTTAACGTAGTCGTGGTCGTTATGCACGGCGAGCGCCACGTTTGAAATAAGCGTCCACGGCGTGGTGGTCCATACTAAAAAGTATGTGTTTTCCTGGTTTTTGACTTTAAATTTAACGAATACCGACGGGTCTTCGCATTCTTCATAGCCCTGGGCCACTTCGTGCGAGCTGAGGCCCGTGCCGCAGCGGGGGCAGTAAGGGATAACCTTGTGGCCCTGATAAAGGTAGCCTTCGTCGAAAAAGCGCTTGAGCGCCCACCATACGGTTTCTATATATTCGTTGGTGCATGTGATATACGGGGCTTCCATATCTACCCAGAAACCCCCGCGATCTACCATTTTACGCCACTCGGCCTCGTATTTGAAGACCGATTCGCGGCATTTTTTTATGAAGGCTTCCACGCCGTATTTTTCGATTTCCTGCTTGCCGTTGATGCCGAGCATTTTTTCTACTTCGAGCTCCACCGGCAGGCCGTGAGTGTCCCAGCCGGCCTTGCGGGATACGTAATGGCCGCACATGGTTTTATAACGCGGAATAAGGTCTTTCATTACTTTGGTGAGAACATGTCCCGGATGAGGCATGCCGTTAGCCGTAGGCGGGCCTTCGTGAAATACGAAAGGCTTCGAGCCTTTTTTTTCTTCCATGGATTTGTAGAAAATACGGCCGTCGTTCCAGAATTTTAATATGTCAAGCTCGCGTTCCGGCTTGATCTGCGATTCAACCTTATCGAATATCATTTTGCTCATCTTGATTAATTCCCTTTCGTTTATTTATGTTGAAAATATTTGAAACTCAAAAAATAAAAAATAACCAATTTAACGGGATCATAAAATAATATATAAGCAGAATGATTTTATCAAATTTAAGCGAAAAAATCAATATATATATTATTATATGTGCTTATGTGGTATAATTATGACGACAAAAAATCGTTAACGGTCAAATTAAGGAGGAATTTTATGAAAAGATCAAATTTTCTCGCGGTTGTTATGGCTTTTGCGATGCTTCTGGCTTTTGGATACGGGATTTCGCCGGCCCAGGACGTTTCCGGCCAGCCGGGTCCGAACGAAGAAATCCAGGGCGGCGGCGATAGAATGCGTCCGCCGATGCCTCTCGTGCTTTACATAGGTTACGCGGTAAAAGCAGAAAACGAATTTGAAATGGCAAGTGTTCAGATTTTTCCCGACGCCGGAGTCGAACAGGGCGCTAAAATAAAAAAACCGGCAGGCACTATCGAAATAGGAAAGCAGAAATATTTTATAGTCGAGGCTAAAATAGAAACACAGGAAGCTTCGCTGCAGCTATTTCCCGAAGAAGCTAAAAATTCAGGCAAAAAACCGCCGATGGTAGTCAAATCCTGCTCGGCTAAAATTTCGAGCACTTATTTCGAACGCCCCGACGCGCCTCCGGCACCGGGCCAGGGCGACAAAATGAAGATCGCCGAAGGCACCGCTAATATAGTCGGCGACATAAACATAAGTTCCGTAGAAAAAGAAGCCGGAAACCGCAAGCTTTTAATGGTGTCCGGCACGGTGAACACGGGCGAAAAATACTCGCTTTATCTCGAACCCCGCATAATACCGCCCGCCATGAAAGGCGGCAGGCCTGGTTCAGGCGGTCCCGGACCGGGCGGCCCGAAACCCGGAAACGGCCCTGACGGCGCGGAAAACGGCTCTCAAAAAGATCAGCCGGCCGGCGAGTAAAGTTTATTTATCTATATGGACTTTTACATGAGCCCAGAAATTATCGAATTCAATCGGTTTTGAAACGCATTCGTCCGCGCCGCAATCGGCGAAGCTTTGCTGCTCGTCCTTTCCGGCGTAGGCGCTTGCGACTATTATAGGAGTTTTCTTTCCCGTGGCGGCGTCTTTACGGCGTATGGCTTTTATCGCGCCGACGCCGTCAAGTTCGGGCATTTGAATGTCCATTATAATAAGATCTATCTTTTCATTTTCAAACCTTTCAACGGCCTCCCTGCCGTTTTCGGCGGTCATGACATCGAAGCCGCGAGTTTCGAGAAGGGTTTTTATCAAAAGCCTGCTGGTGCCGTCGTCATCGGCCACCAGGGCCTTTAAGCCGTTATACGAACGGGCCGCTTCGAGCGGCCGGGACCTGGCGTCTTGGTAAAGCTTGTCTTCTTTAGGCCTGCTATGGGGGCTGAAAGGTATCTCGAACGTAAATACGCTCCCTCTGTCTAATTCGCTTTCCACTCTTATTTCGCCGCGCATCAGGCCTACGAGTTCCTTTACTATGGCAAGACCGAGGCCGGTGCCCGAGAATTTTTTCGTATAGCTTCCGTCGAGCTGGTGGAAAGCGTTAAATATTTCATTTACTTTTGCCGCTTCTATTCCTATTCCGGTATCGCTTATAACGAATTTAAGTTTTTCATCCGGATCGCCCGATTGAATTTTTTCCACGCAAAGGCTCACACTGCCCCGTTCGGTAAATTTAGCGGCGTTAGATATAAGGTTTATCAGGATTTGATTCAGCCTTAGCGGGTCCGCGACGATATTTATATTTTTAAGTTCAGCGGCCACCGAAAGATTAAATTCGATATTTTTATTAAAAAATAAAGGCCTTGCGAAATCGTTGACTTTAGAGATAAATTCGTCGAAGCTAAAGCTTTCGTTTACGATTTTGAACTTGCCCGCCTCGAGTTTCGAAAAATCCAGTATGTCGTTTATTATATTGAGCAGATGTTCGGAAGACATCTTTATGATGTTGATATGCTCTTTTTGATCGGTTTTAAGATCGCTCATTAAAAGAAGTTTTGTAAAACCTATTATTCCGTTCATAGGGGTTCTTATCTCATGGCTCATATTAGCTAAAAATTGCGTTTTGAGCTCATTGGCTTTTTGCGCGAGGTCTCGCGCTTTTTTATAATTTTCTTCGGCTTCTTTGCGGGCGGTTATATCGGTATTTGTGCCTATAAAACGAAGCGGCATGCCGTCTTCGCCGTATGAAACAGTCCTGCCCCGCGCCAGGGTCCAGCGTATAGAACCGTCTTTTAACAATACCCTGTGTTCGCTTGAGAAACTCTCTATTTCACCTTTAACGCATGCGTTAATTTTTTCCCACATTTCAGATTTATCATCCGGGTGCATAAAGAAAGAAACCGACGAGGCATCGACTATATCTTCTTCTATATCGATTTTAAACATCTCTTTCCAGCGCTTCGATAAAAATATTTTATTGGTTTTTACGTTCCAGTCCCATACTCCGTCTCCGCTTCCGATTATTGCAAATTCCCATTTTTTCTCGCTTTCTTTGAGTTTTTCATGGGCCGCTTTAAGCCTTTCGCTCATCTGGTTGAACGAAGCGGCCAGCGTTCCTATTTCATCGTTAGATATTATTTTTACGCCGGGTTCCGGAGAATCGAGAGAAAAATTTTTGACCGCTTTAGTAAGATTTTCTATGGGATCTACGAGTTTTTTCCAGATAAACCATCCGCCGCCGAACGAAACGATCAACACGAGCAGGCTGAAAAAAAGAATTATATCGAGCTGCTTTCCTACAATTTTATAAAATTTTCCGGCGGGCTGAAGGAAAAAAACTTTTGAATATTTATTTTTAATAAGCATATCGCCTGCATAATGATAATATTCATCGTTAATTTTATATATGTCGTTTTCGTTATAAATAATGCCGGCGCCTGTTTCGCTTTCGTTTTTATTAATGCCGCCGTTTATTTTAAGAGTCCCTTCTAAATTTTTGCCTATCAAATCCGGATATTTTCCTGAAGCGACGCAAATTCCGTCTTTATCTATTAAAACGGCGAAAGATTCTTCGCCGGCTATATCGTTACAATTTGAAACCATATGTTGAAGAATGGAAAAATTATATTTAATACATACAAGGCCGATTATATCGTTTTTTTCGTTTTTCACCGGAGCGCTGAAATAAATGCCGGCGAGAGGGCCTTTTGAATATAGGATAGATTGCGGAACGCCCGATTTGAAAACGTCGGCGATAAAAGAATGGCCGGCAAAAGAAGTTCCTTCTATCGAAGGATCGCTTGAAAATAAAACTTCGCCGCTTATGCCGGTAATAAAGTAATACTGAATATAAATTTCATATTGCTTTCGGCAGCATAATTTTACAAGCATCGCGGCGTGTTTTAGCAGTTCTTTCGAACGCGGGGTATTCGCCTCTATAAAAGCCGCATAGGTCGGAAATTGCGCCTCGCGTGAAATTGAATTAGTATTTGTGGTTATGAACGAGTTGATTTTTTCGGCCGTGAGATTGGCTCCGGCTAATAATTTTTGTATTTCAGAATTAAAAAGAGATTTTTTGACCGCCGCTATATTAAGGTGCGATATAACAAAAAAAGGAACAAATGAAATTAAAAAAAACGCTAAAAGTAATTTTTGTTTTATTGAAAGATTTTTCATAAAAGCCTTTCGTTTTTTTTATTTTATAAACGCCGGATTCAATAAATCGCTTATCGATATTTCATCTCTGCAAATACCTAGTTTTATGTAATGATCTATATAAAGTTTTCCGCTGCCGTAAAGCGAGGTCAAATCGGTGAAATTTTCCTTGAAAGCTTTTTCGTTGGCTGTTTTAGAGCAAAGCTCGATGCCTTTCAGGCTGGTTCTTTCGGTATCGGCGGATATGGCCGTCGATATTATCAAAGAAGCTTCCAGAGTGTTGGCGGTCCAGTAATCTACGGCTTTAAACCAGCAATCCATGAACTTTTTTACATCGACGGGCCTTCGCTTTAAGGTTTTATTCTGAAACACTACAACGTCGGTGACTATACCAGGTATGTCGCGGCTCGAATAAATCGTTTTTGCGCCTTTATTAAGCGCCAGCGTGACATACGGCTCCCATATGAAGGCGGCGTCGGCTTTTTTATTAATAAGCTCTTTGACGGCCGTATTTTCATCGTTCCAGGTTCGAATATTAACGTCGTTTCTGGTCATGGAGTGCTTTTGCAGAGTTAAATCGAAGAAAATTTCTGCGTAACTTCCGAGATTCAGAAGTATAGTTTTTCCTTTAAGGTCATATACGCTGCCGATAGGAGGGTTGGCGACCAGGGCGTCCGCGCCCATGGAGTAGTCGGAAGCCGCTATTACGCTCACTTCGGGATGTTTTGAATATAAAGAAATTACCGTTCCCAGTGCGAATCCGCCCCCGTCGTAAGCGCCGTTGCCGAAATCTATGAGCTGCTGGCGGATATTTTCGGAATAAAAATATTCGACGTCCACGCCGGCCTCTTTAAAATAACCCTTTTTAGATGCTAAAACGACCGGCAAAAAACCGGGCCAGGCGCTGCATGCGAATTTAAGCGGCGGAAGCGGAACGCTGGAAATAGTTTGAGAAGCAGGCTTAAAAGAAAGCGTAAAATAATAATAAAATAAAAACGCGAAAACTATTAAAACTATAAAAGGTTTGAAATTTTTCATAATTTTCACGCCTTTAATCTTCGCTTTCCAAAGAATTTAATCAATAAACTTATTATACACTATTTTTCTTGATAATGCAAATCAAATTGAACAAGTTCAGTCTTGTTAAATCTGGTTTCATATTTTCATAATTAATTCGACTCCTTTTTATTTTGTTCGAGAAGAACCAAATTTCAATTTTTTTATTTAAAATTGTCTTGACTGGAAGGCGCGCTTTAATATAAGATTAAACTCAATAATTGGGCGTACCTTTCGTATTTTGTTTTTACGGCCGGTTGGAACAGAAACGCCTTAAATTTTATAATGCGGGTGAAAAAATGTCCAGCAAAGTCTTAAGCATAATGTTTACCGATATAAAGGGGTTTACCGAGCGCACGTCCTCAACGTCAAGAGAAGCGCTGGTAGGGCTTTTAAAAAAGCATGATTCGCTTTTAATTCCCGTCATAAATAAATTCAACGGCACGGTTATAAAAACAATAGGCGACGCGTTTCTCGTCACGTTCGATTCGCCGACAAACGCCGTGCTGTGCGGCGTTATGATACAGCAGAACCTTCGCGATTATAACGGCGGGCGCGAAGAAGCCGAAAAGATATTCATCCGCGTTTCCATAAATATGGGCGAGGTTGAAATCCGCGACGGCGACGTATTCGGCGAGGCGGTAAATATCGCGGCCCGCCTGGAGGGCGTCACCGAGGCTTCCGAAATTTACTTCACCGAGTCGGTATATCTTGCCATGAATAAGGCGGAAGTGCCTTCGAGCGAGGTCGGTTCTTTCCGGCTTAAAGGGATACCCGAAGCGATTAAAGTTTACAGGGTGATCCAGGACACCAATTCGGATTCGTTTCAAAAAATTATCGAAAGGCTAAGGGGCGAATCTTTCACGGATATTTCGATTCCGTCGGCCGGTTCGGTTTCCGGCATGAGCGCGGGCCGTAAAAGCCGCGCCGGATTGATAATCGCGGCCGCGCTTATCGCTTGCGCTGCAATTTACCTGACTTTTTTTATGAGGACGGCAGGCCGCGATTACAATAGATGCCTTGAAATTCTCAGGGCCGGCGACACTGTTCACGCCATGCTTATAGCCGAAGATATGCTGAAAAATTATCCCGCCGACATCAGGCCGCTTACGCTCATAAAGGAAATTTCGCTTCATGAAATCGAAGCGCAAAAGAAAAAAAACGACTTTGAAAAAGCTTATAAAATAATAGAAGAACGCAAAGCTCAATATAAATGGATCGACTTTGAAATCGAAGAAAAATTTTTACTGCTCGAAGAAGCCGATTACTATTTAAAAAAAGAGAACCGGCGGGCGGTTGAAAATATATATTATACGCTTCAGCAAAAATTTCCCGGCGATTTCGACGTGCTTATGTCCATAATAAATAACTGCGGCGCCGAATCTAAAGAAGGCGCCAACTCTCGCGCGGTTTACGCCGCGGTCGAATTGTGTGAAAAAAATCCGCAGCTCGCGCTTTGCGGCGCGGTAGTCAAAACTCTTATCGCGGGGCTTAAATCGAACGATTTCAAATCGGAAACCGCCGTTAAGATACGCTCGATTTTAAAAACGCGCCATCCGGAAGCGGAAATCGAAATTAAAAAGCTTCTCGCGGCCGAAAATATCGAAGAAAAAGCTAACGCCTTCATGTTTATGAAAGAAAGCGGCAAAATGAATGAAATCGACGAATATAATTATAATTTCAATATTTTAATGAACTATGGTTCATCCAATTCGCGGCACGTATGCGAAGCCGTTAATTATTTTGAATCGCTCATTAAGGCCGGCGGCGTGGAAAAGCTGAAAAAAAACGCGGCCGAAGCGGGCAATGTTTTCAAAAATTATAAGCCCGTCATTTTATCCGAAAACGATTACCTGAGCGGCAGCGTGGCGGTGATACTTCAAAAGGCTTTCTGGAACGAAATTAAAGACGCCGTTCCGGCGTGGGCTGGCGAAAACAAAGATTACTGGCTGAGATCGAACGCTTATGATATATTGAAAAAAGCCGGTAAGCTCGACTCTATAAGCATCTGGAAATTTCACGAGCAATCGCTTGAAATTTTCGATCCCGCTTTTATTCCCGATATTTTTACCGACGACGCCGAATATTTCGGCGGGTTCGCGAAGAAAGAAAAAGCGGCCGAAGCCAGGAATGTTTTATTGAAATGCGCCGAATACGTTAAGAAATGCAAAACCGAATACGAGGCGAAAGATTATAAAGAATATATAAGCCGCGCGCAGGCCAATCTGGAAAAACTCGAAACCGAGCTCGCAAGGTTTTAATTAATTTATTTTTTATCTTCAGCATATATTACATAACGGTCGTCTTTGTTTTCATAATCCGACTTCAAACCGCCGTAAACGTGTTTCTGATCGGGGCCTTTCGAATAAACCTTGCATGAAACGCTGTCATGCTCGTAATGCGAGCCCCACGGGTCGGTCATTTCCAATACATTCGGAATGTATTTCCACGCAAGTTCGTTCATATCCACGCTAGATACTTTATCTTTTTCTAATTTATTATATCTTTTTATAGCGTCCGCGAGCATTTTGCAGTCGGCCTTCGTCCTTTTTACTTTAATATCTTCAGCCGTAGAAGCTAATCTGATATCAAAAAAGAAATTCAAGAAATAATAGCTCATATAAAACGAGTTATCATATACGAGAACCGAAGATATCGTTATTATGATTAAAAAGATTAATAAAACGATGGTTTTTGAATTTTTAAATCCCTGCTTTAAACGCGTTATGAAAATACCTTTCATAAAAGGTAAAAAAGTTCCGGCCGCGCCTATAGTCTGCAGGACTATCGCGGCTATTATGAATAAAGACAAATAATGGATATGCCTTTCGACCATATCGCCCTTAAACCAGGCGAAAAAATGCAGAACCATGCCGGCGTTAAACGAAACGAGCAATATATTTAAAAACACCATCAAAGCTATGCTTTTATCACGGTAAGTTTTAAAAGCCATCGCTATAGCCGCAAAAGCTAAGGTCGCTATAATAAACGTCAGGCAAGAAGCCTCCGAAATAGACTGCCAAGAAGACCGGTTTATGAAATATCTGAATTCAAAAAGCATGATAAGCGCAAGTACCGTGAAAAAATATTTCAGCAATGCCCGCCCGGCGCGCATCGAATTAAAAAGCGCCGCGCCGCCTATGAAAAACCCGGTAGTAATTGAAAAAATTATTACCCAGCCCGCGCCGAGAGCGCTTATGACTTCGTAAATGCCGGGGAACGTTTTCGCTCCGGCGGAAAGGCCGGCATAAGTTACATAAAACATCGGCAGCAGAAAAGTTAAAAAGAAAAGCCCCGCGGCCGAAGATATCAGATAACCGTAAGTGATATCGAACAATTTATCGTAAACAGAGTCTGAAATCAAATTAATTTCAGGCGGTTTCACCGCCTCATCGTCGAAGTATCCTTCGAGGCGGCTGTCGTTTGATTTATCGTTCATAAATTTTCCTCCTCACATATCTTTTTAAGATTGGCGCAAAGCTCTTTTCTGATATAAAAAAGCCTGCTTTTTACCGTGCCTTCGGCGATCGAAAGAATTTCGGCGACGTCCCGCAAAGGCGTTTTTATGGACAGCAAAAAAATAGCGCGCCTGTCCGGCGCCAGCATCATTACGGCGGCATTTATCATTTCTTTCGAATATTCAAAATTTAATTCCGAACCGCCGGTTTCCGCTTCCCGGTATAGTTCATCATAATATTGCGCCACGGCTTTTTCTTCTCTTGCCCTGTAGCGCTCGCGGTCATAGTAAATGTTGATCGCTATTTTATAAACCCAATTTTTGAGGCTCCCGCGGTCGGGGTTGAAAAGGGCGGATTTTAAATATGCGCGTACGTATGCGTCCTGAAGTATGTCTTCGCTTTCATGAACGTCGCCGGTCAATTTCACCAGAAACCTGAAAAGGTCCCTATGAAATTCATCGAAGCATTCCGAAAGATTGAAATCGTTTTTCATTTCGCCTCCTTTACATACGATACGCGAAAAAAACAAGCCGGTTCAAAATATTATTTTATTTTTGGCGCCTTGTCCTGCAGATGAATTTTAAAAAGTTCTCGCTGAAGATGAAATAAAATCATTCGCTATTATCGAATGATAGAATCGTAGATAAGTGTAAAAATCATTACAGTCGATGTTTTTATAAATCGAATTCGATCGTGAATTTAGTTCCGCCGCCCCGTTCTATTTTTATATCGCCATTTAAAGAGCGCGTCATCATATGCACGAGTTCGAGGCCGAACCCGCCGCGGTTTGACGCGCCGATAGATTCCGGCATGCCGATTCCGTCGTCCTGGACTACTATGGTAACCCTCTTTTCGGATACGCGGCCCGAAACGGTTATAGAACCGCTTTCACGGCCAATAAATGCGTATTTCATAATATTTGTGAGAAGTTCGTTGATTATGATCCCGACGGCGGGCAATATTTTAGCGTCGATCATTGCGTTATCGATAATTTTGACCATTTTTACTATATTTTTATTAGGAAAATTATCGATGATTTCGTTGACAATTGATTCTAAATATTCCCTGAACGATAACTCATTGAAATTATTTGACCGGTATAGTTTATCGTATAAAACCATCATGCTTTTGACGCGGCTTATTGAGTCTTTCAAGGCAGCTTTAGCCTCGGGCTCTTTTAACGATTCCATGCGAAGAAACATTACGCTGGTGACTATATTCATATTATTTTTTATGCGGTGATGGACTTCTTTAAGCAAAAGCTCTTTTTCTGCGAGCAGTGTTTTGATTTTTTCTTCGGAAAGCTTTCTTTCCGTAATATCTTCGAACACTCCGAGCAGTCCGATAATATTGTTTGCGGAATCGGTATAGGGAACTTTTATGGTGTGCGCCCATTTTTCTTCGCCTGACAATACATATTTTTCCTCGATATCTATAATTTTTCCGCTTTGGATTACCTGTTGGTCGTCGGCCCTGTAAGAAGTTGCGAAAATAGGCGGATGAAAATCGAAGTCGTTTTTGCCTTTAATTTCTTCCGGCGCGATCCCGAGATACTTAGCGTATTCATCGTTACAAGCAATATATATGGATTGAGTATCTTTTATAAATATTTTTTGCGGAAGGTGCGACACCAATGTTTTATATAAATTTTCGCTTTCGCGCAATTTTTCTTCGGCGCACTTTCTTTCGTTTATGTCCATATCGGTTCCGCGGTAACCCAAAAGATTTCCCACGGCGTCCAGAATCGGCATGCCGTTGGTGGAAACCCATATAGTTTCGCCGCCGGGCAATTCGACTTCATTTTCAAAGTTAGTAAAAGGCTTTCGATGCGAAAAAAAATCGAATGTCGTATTTTTAAATGATTCGCGGCCATTTTCGGGATGAAGGTCATAAAAGTATTTTTTTCCGATAATGCTTTCAGGTTCCATTCCATAAACTAATTTTGAAGCGTCGTTTACGTAAGTGTAAAGCCCGTTTGCGTCAACTTCCCATGTGACGGTACGGCTGTGTTTTGATAGCTCGTTGTACCTTTCAATAATTTCGTTGATCTTATCTTTCATATAATTAATTCCGCCTGTTATTAAAGCATTTTTAAAATAATTTCATTAATTTTATAAACCTGTATGTTAATATAAAAGCTCAAAATAATCAACTAATAATTTAACAATAATAATTTTGCCGCAGGAAACATTGCCGCAACTTTTTTATCATATAATAAATCTATCGAAACCGTTGAATTTTTCCAATAAAAAATGTATAATTACCTGTTTAAATATTTAACGATAAAGATAACCAGGTAACACGGATAATTAAATATCATCTCACATAACATAAAGCTAGATAAGGAAAATTATGGAAAGCGATAAAATAATACTCACCAGTAAAGCCCGCTGCCGCGACTGCTATCGCTGTCTTCGCGCGTGCCCCGTCAAAGCCATTAAAATGAAAGGCGGCCAGGCTTACGTAGAAGAATCGCGCTGCGTGCTCTGCGGCACGTGCGTTCGCGAATGCCCGCAGAAAGCCAAGTCTATAAGAAGCGATACGGAGCGCGCTGCCGGATACATAAAAGACGGATTTTACACGGCCGTAAGCCTTGCGCCTTCTTTTGCCGCTATATATAGCGACTGGCGGCTTAAAAGGATAGTTTCGGCCCTGCGCCGGCTCGGCTTTAATTATATAGCCGAAACAGCCATAGGGGCCCAGATAACGGCGGAACTCACGGCCGCGCTCTGCGGCGAGCGGAATAAAACCCTTATAGCTTCCGCGTGCCCCGCCGTTGTCAATTATATAGAAAAATACAGACAGGAGATGATTCCCGCTCTTGCCGGCGTCGTATCGCCGATGATCGCGCATGCTAAAGCTATTATCGCAAAACTTTCAAAAGAAAAAAAGCGCGAAGAATATAAAATAATCTTCATCGGCCCCTGCGCCGCCAAGAAAAAGGAAGCCGAACGCGAAGAATTCGCGGGGTTTATCGACGCCGCAATCACTTTCGACGAACTCGACGAATGGCTCGAGCGCGAAAATATAAACCTGAACGAATGCGAAGAAAGCGATTTCGACGAAATTTCGCCCAACCGCGCCAGGCTTTTTCCGCTCGAAGGCGGCCTGATAAAGACCGCAGCGCTTGAAACCGATATGCTCGATTCCGAAATACTCGCCATCAGCGGCTTCGACGAAATAGAAAACGCGCTCGAAGTTTTAAATTCTAATTCCGGGCTTGATTCAAAAATTAAGATAATCGAGCCGCTTTTCTGCGTTAAAGGCTGCATTAACGGCCCGGGCGCGGTTTTAACCGAAAAATCCGGCATATTCGGAAGAAAAAACAGCATTATCGAATATTACGGTTCCGGCGCGGCTAGAAAAAATAAAATTAAAGTCAGCCCGGCCGATTTCAAAGCTTCCTACCGTCATTTTAAGATAGAGGACCCGCTGGATATTTCCGAAGAAGACATCAAATCGGTGCTTGAAAAAACAGGAAAACTGAATATAGAAGACGAGCTCAATTGCGGCGCGTGCGGCTACAACAGCTGCCGCGACAAGGCCGTGGCCGTAATAAGAGGCATGGCCGAGCTCGAAATGTGCATGCCGTATATGAGAAAAATGGCCGAGCGCCGCACAGATAGAATAATAGAAACCAGCCCGAACGGAATTATCATCCTGGATGAAAAACTTCATATAATAAGCATGAACGGCGCTTTCAAAAAGATGTTCATGTGCAGCGAAGTCGTTATCGGAAAGAGGATTTCTTATATAATAGATCCGGCTAATTTCGAAAAACTCTCCACCAGGGGCGGCGCTAAAATAGAAACCATCGAAAAATATCCGTCGTACAATCTTATATGCCATGAAATTTTATACGCGCTTTCCGACGAAAAGCAATACGTGGGCATTTTCGTAGATATAACCAATCTGGAGATCAACCAGAAAAGGCTCGACGAAATTAAATCTAAAACGGTCTGCCAGGCGTCGGAATTGCTTGAACATCAAATCAATATGGCGCAGCAGATGGCTAAATTTCTTGGGGAATACACGGCGCGCGGCGAGGAGCTCGTTAAAAATTTAATGAAAGTATCCGAACCCGACAATCCGCCGGCTGACAGAAATATCTATAAAAAATAAAATTTTGCTACATTTTATTATAAAAGGCGGAATATAAAATCAACTACAAGCATATAGAAATCAATTACGCTCAGCAGTCTAAAAAAGCGGGCGCGCCTCCGGGCGACGTGGTCGTATATGAAAGGTTTCCTTCCTCTACCGTCGTAATAGTCAGCGACGGCCTGGGTTCGGGCGTCAAAGCTAACATATCGGCCACTATGGCCTGTTCACGCCTTTTAGAACTTATAAGGCGCGGATTTTCTATTTTCGACGCGGTGGAAAGCGTCGTGAAGACCATGAACGAGGCCAAACAAAAAGACCTGCCGTACGCGGTTTTTACGGTCGTAAATATTCTCAACGACGGAGTGACTTCCATATTATCTTACGAGATGCCGCCGCCGGTCTTTGCCGTAAATAAATACGCCGCCCCTCTGCGCGAAAGAAGCTTCACTCTCGGCGGCGATATAGTCAACGAGTTCGAATGCTTTCTCGATGAAAACAACGCTCTCGTAGTCGTAAGCGACGGCATCACGCAGGCCGGAATGGGCATTACCAATAATTACGGCTGGACTATAGAAGGCTACGGCGATTATATAAATAAATGCCTGCGCGCCGGCGAAGGTTACGATAAAATAATGGCCGGCTCCATAGTGGAGGCTAAAAAAGCCTGCGGCGGCCGTTTCGGCGACGACACCACGGCCGTTTTTATATCGTGCCGGGCCGGAAACGTTATAAACATATTCACAGGCCCGCCCGCCGACGAAAAAGACGACCGCGAGACCGTCAAAAAATTCCTTGAAACCGACGGCATCAAGGTGGTTTGCGGTTCCAGCACGGCCTCCATAGTGGCGCGTTTTCTGGGGCAAAAGCTGAGCGTCGAAAATAAAACGGTCAGCAATATCGAGCCGCCGCGCTATGAAATCAAGGGCATCGACCTTGTCACCGAAGGCGCCATAACATTGAACCAGGTTTTCAACATTATAGACGAAGACCCGCAGGATTTTACCGCGAGCACCGGAGTGTGCACTCTGCACTCGCTTTTCGCGTTCGCCGACCGCGTCAATTTTATAGTGGGCAAAATGAAAAACGAGGCCCACAAGGACCCCGTTTTTCTTCAGCTCGGCGTTTTGAGCCGCACCGTAATAGTGCCGCTCATAGCCGATAAGTTAAGGAAAAAAGGCAAAATGGTTACGCTCGAATTTGTTTGATATATTTAAGCCGCGGTTCCATCGTTAATTTTTCCGGCCTGTAAATCTATTTCTTTGCATGCGGTTTCGAAATCGCAGCGGTTGATTATTTTTCCGCCCACGTTCACGGTCGGGCCCTTGCTGCAGTTTTCAAAGCAGAACGAAGCTTTTACCTCTACTATCGAAGTCATTTCCTTGTCTTCGATATATCTAATAAGCCTGTGCAGAAGGTCCTGAGCGCCCCTTATATAGCAACTGGTGCCCACACATACGCTGACTTCTATTTTTCTTGCGTTCCTGGAATTTATCAGCGAAAGCCCTTCTTCGGTTATTCTCCTGCGGCTGTGATACTTCGTATGCAGCAGCTTGTGGGGTTTTTCGGAGCCCGGCGCCCCCAGATGGTTTTTGTAAAGTTCTTCTATATAGGGGTTTTGCTGCGGCTTATGCAGCTGGAGCATTTTGTCGTTGTCGTAGAGGCCCTGCGTCCTCATGGCGTTAGCGCCGGCTTCCCTGGGCGCGGGCTGTCCGCCGCCGCCTATGCAGCCTCCCGGGCAGGCCATTATTTCGATGAAGTGATAGTTTTTCTCGCCTTTTTTAACGCTCTCTACGGCTTTTTTGGCGTTGGCCAGGCCGTTAACGACCGCCATATTTATTTTAATGCCGTTGATTTCGGCGCAGAATTCCTTTATCCCGTTTCCGCTGCGGACTATCTTATATTCGTAGGCGTCGCTTTTTTTATTGGTGAGTTTTTCGTCCACGTATCTTAATACAGCTTCCGTCACTCCGCCGGAGTTACCGAATATAATGCCCGCGCCTGTTTTAAATCCGAAAGGCATATCGAACGATTCGGGCTGGATTTTTTTGAAGTTGAGCCCCGATTCTTCTATCATCTGAGCGAGTTCATAAGTGCTGATCACATGGTCCACGTCGGCGATTCCGTTATGCTTGAATTCTTCGCGCTCCGCTTCGAATTTTTTTGCGGTGCATGGCATTATAGAAACCACTATAAGGTCTTTCGGCTCTACGTTATATAATTTGGCCAGAAAGTCTTTAGCGAGCGAGCCGAACATCTGCTGGGGCGATTTGCAGCTTGAAAGATGAGGCAGTATCTGCGGATA
>MWBZ01000077.1 GCA_002069765.1 bacterium ADurb.Bin243 | reverse complement strand
GGGCGGGCTCCGAATGGCCGCCGAAAAGTTTCATGGTGAAAGCTTCGCAGCTGGAAAGAGGCGCTGATAAGCTTAAAACGGCAAACATAAACGCGGCCGTCAGAAGCAGATATTTTCTTCTAATATTCAATTTTCTGTATATTTCAGATTTGCTTATCAATATTATAAATCCCTAAAAATGTGCGCTTCGGTGAAAATGCTTTATTAATATTATGGCCGCTTTATTAAAATTTATACCGTCATATATTATTATCGGTAATTATTTAATTTTATCTTTATCGTTTTCTTCTAATTCTGAGCGCGGGTGTGTGCGCTTATAAACGTCCCTCAGCATTTTATTGGATACGTGAGTGTATATCTGCGTGGTTGAAATATCCGAGTGGCCTAACATTTCCTGAACGGCCCGCAGGTCGGCGTCGTTTTCGAGCAGGTGCGTCGCGAACGAGTGTCGGATCACATGCGGCGATATCTTTTTAGTTATGCCGGCTTTCTTCGCGTAGTGCTTTATTATTTTCCAGAACCCCTGCCTCGAAAGCGAATGGCCGTCGCGGTTTAAAAACATCAGCGACGTGCGTGCGTTTTCGGTTATAAGCTGGGGCCGCGACTCGTTTATATATTTGCGGCACCACTCCAGCGCTATGCTGCCGACAGGCACTATACGCTCTTTCGAGCCTTTTCCGAATACCCGGAGATAGCCCAGCTCGAAATTGAGGTCCGCCGATTCTATGGATAACAGCTCCGATACGCGCAGGCCGCTGGCGTATAAAAGTTCGAACATCGCCTTGTCGCGCAAACCCAGGCTGTTGGAATGGTCCGGAGCGCCCAGCAGATTGTTGATTTCGGTTATAGATAAAACTTCCGGCAGTTTCTTATAAATATGAGGTATTTCAAAATATTTCGAAAAATCTATTTCTATTATCTTCTCGCGGACTAAAAACCTGAAAAAATTTCTAAGCGTGGTTATATTTCTCGATATAGTCGTCGGGCGCTTGCCTTTCTGCTTTAAAAAATTCATATATTCAAGTATATTCTGCTTTGTCAGGTCCTTGATTTCAATAATGCCGAATCCGGTTATGAAATCGGTGAACTGCTTGAGATCCCGCGAATACGAATCGATCGAATTGTGCGCGAGCCCTTTTTCGACCGTTATGTAATTGATGAAGCTATCAACGAGATGGTCTATCACCGGCTATCTCCTTTAAATAATTATTTACTTTGGCCTCATAACCGATATTGGCCGGCTTGTAAAAAATTTCATCGCAGTGCATATAGCGCTGCTTTACATAATGGTTAGGGTAGTCGTGAGGATATTTATAGCCGGGCTGGCGCTTGTCTTCTATCTTGACGTTTTTAAGATACTGCGGAATTTCAACGTCGGGATTGGTTTCGCAATATTTCATGGCCGCGTCGATCGCTAGATACGCCGAATTGGATTTAGGCGCGCCGGCCAGATAAATAGTCGCCTGACTTAAAACTATCCTGGCTTCCGGCATGCCGACATGCTCTACCGCCAGCAGCGCGTCGCAGGCTATCTGCAGCGCGCGCGGGTCGGCCATTCCGATATCTTCCGACGCCAGTATTATAAGCCGCCTGGCTATAAAACGCGGGTCTTCCTTGCAGTGTATCATTTTTGCCAGGTAATAGACGGCCGCCTGTATGTCGCTGCCGCGGACGCTTTTAATGAAAGCCGATATCACGTTGTAATGCTCGTCCTGGTCGCGGTCGTAAAACGCTATTTTTTCAGGAATTACGGCTTTCGCGTCTTCTATGCCAAGCGGCGCTTCCTTGCCTTCGAATTCATCTTTAGCGGCGAATTTGGTTATCAACGCCGTTTCGATAACGTTCAAAAGCACTCTCACGTCGCCGTTAGCCGACTTAGCCAGATAATCTATCAGCTTTTCATCGGCGCTTACTTTATTGACCCTGACGCCGAGCTCTTTAGTTACGAATTCAAGTATTTTTCCCTGTTCGAACAGGTATTTGATATAACCATGCAAATCGTCTGACGTGATATGCTTCAATTCAAATATCATCGAGCGCGAACGCAGCGCCGGCACTATGTAAATAAGCGGGTTATGCGTCGTGGCGCCTATAAACTTTATCTTCATGTCCTCTATATAAGGCAGAAGCACGTCCTGCTGAGCCTTATTGAAGCGGTGGATCTCGTCGATGAAAACTACGGGCTTTTTATCAAGATACGCCGTAGCCGCGTTTTTTATATCGGCGGTTCCGCAGAGCGCCGCGTTGAGCTGTATGAACGGCGAACCCGTCATGCCCGCGTATATGCGCGATATGGTTGTTTTACCCGTGCCCGGAGGGCCGAACATTATTACGGAATTGAGCCGGTCGGTCTCCAGCAGAGTCCTGAAAGGCATTTTATCGCCGATCAGGTGCTTCTGGCCGACCACTTCGTTTATGGCCGACGGCCTTAAAAATTCCGATAAAGTTTTATTTTTATTCCTTACGCTTTCGAACAGGTCCATTTTATTTCCTTGAATTTAATTAAACTTTTATTAATATAACGCCGTGTCTTTTTCCCTTGAAATATCGGCGCCCAGACCGGCCAGTTTTTTCTCGAACGATTCATAGCCGCGGTCTATATGGTAAACTCTTAATATTTCACTCTTTCCGCTCGCCGCAAGCGCCGCAAGCACCAGCGCCGCGCCCGCCCGAAGGTCCGACGCCATAACGGGCGCGCCCGAAAGATGTTTTACGCCCTCAACTATAACGCTGCGGTCTTTTATCTGCACGTTCGCGCCCATTCTTTTAAGCTCCGCCACATGCATGAACCTGTTTTCAAAGATAGTTTCCTGTATGCACGAAGTGCCCTTCGCAAGAGTCATTGCCGCCATAAACTGCGGCTGCATGTCGGTCGGAAATCCGGGATAAGGGAACGATTTTATATTGACCGGTTTCAATCTTTCCGGGGCCGCCACTTCGATAGTAGTGCCTGTTTTATAAAACGAAACGCCCGCGTCCTGAAGCTTTGCTATAACGGCTTCTAAATGGTCGAGCCTTACGTTGTTTATTTTAATATTGCTGCCGGTCATGGCCGCCGCTACCATAAAAGTGCCGGCCTCTATTCTGTCGGGGATTATGCTGTGCGTTCCGCCGCCGAGCGATTTAACGCCCGTTATTTCGATAACGTCGGTTCCCGCGCCTTTGATCCTGGCGCCGAGCGTATTTAAAAATGCCGCCAGATCGTCTATTTCTGGCTCTTTAGCCGCGTTTTCTATAAGTGTTTTGCCTTCGGCTAGAGTCGCCGCCATCATAATGTTTTCAGTGGCGCCGACCGAAGGGAAGTCAAGATAAACATTGTCGCCTACCAGCTTTGACGCGCTGGCCTCCACGTAGCCGTGGCCTAAAATGATCTTCGCGCCCAATTTTTCAAGGCCCTTCAGATGTATGTCCACGGGACGCGTGCCTATCGCGCAGCCGCCGGGAAGAGCCACCCTGGCTTTTCCCATGCGCGCCAGAAGCGGGCCTAAGACGAAAAATGACGCGCGCATCTGCTTTATAAGCTCGTAAGGGGTTTCAATATTGAGCTTTTCAGAAGGCTTAATATGAAGCTCCCTGGATTCGAAATCTTCGGTGAGCCTGAGCCCGATAGAACGTAAAACGTCCATCATGGTTCTTACGTCTTTTAAATCGGGTATGTTTTTAATCATTACGTTGTCGCCAGATAATATTGCGCCCGCGAGTATGGGCAGCGTCGAATTCTTCGCCCCGTTGATATTTACGGAACCGCTAAGCTTTTTGCCGCCCCTGATTACGAATTTGTCCATTAAAACTACACCATCTTTCTAAAATTTTTAATAATTCTTTTTTATATTATTAATATCTTTATCTTAAATTTACTAAAATACGTTTTATAAAATTACACTTCGCTATTATTATCGAAAAAAAAATAATTTAATTAACTAAGTTTACATAATTATATAATAATTTATTTGTTTGATTTTACCGTAAAACAATTTTATCGTTAACGCATTCAAAAATTTTACGGCTTAATATACATAGCGAAGTTGAAGTGTGGCGTGGCATTTCCATTGCATAAATCAAATGTCTTTTTTTTACATATACATCAATGGCGCTTTAAGTTTATAATAAAAGTAAGAAATGAGAGGAGGCTTTATAAATATGATTAACAAAACTGCCCCTAATCAAGTAAGCTCGATTAATTTAAGTGAAAATGAGCTACAGGATAGCGTTTCGCCAAAAGTAAAATTCCAGCGAAATTATTTAAATTATTTTTCCCGTCTCACAAGGTACATACACAACGACGATTTGAAAAACGCTATAAAAGTGGCGAATGAATTAAAAGATGCTGCGGCTGAATCGGGCGCGGCAAAAATTCCAGATCTTATAGTTAGCATTAAAAGAGTTTTATACGAAGGCAACATGAAAAAAGCGAGTGCGCTGCTCGACGAGATAAATATGGAAAGTTCGAAATACTTTATGAAAAATCCCATAGATTAATGATAAGTTATTTTTTTACATATTTTAGGGAACTAAATTATTGAATTTAAAGTATTTTATGACTATGAAAAAACTTAAAGAAAAGAAAGGCTTAACATTTTTTATTGTAATTGCCGTATTGGCGATACTTCTTATAGCCATTACATCTTATAACAGCATGTTGCGTTCGGAACGTTATACGATGTACCGCATAATTTACGGCGACGACGCCCTGATAATAGCCGAAGCCGGAATGGATTTACTTCAAAGGATCGTTGAAAACGAGTTTGCGCTGACCGGTTATGAGCGAAAGAACACTTATTTCAAATACGAAGATCTTATAAAGCCTAAAGGCGAGTTTAAAACCGTAAATTTCGATTCGGCCAGGCTTACTGATATTATATCGAATTCCGAACCTATAAAAGCCCTGGTTGAAATATTCGGCGGTCCGTCCATAGCGCGCATAAAAAAGGTTGAAGTCGTAATAGATGAAAAAACGGTCAAATATTTTGCTGATGTATGCGGAAGCACTCCTAATATAGCGCCAAACTATCATGAAAAATTCGGCATAATCAATTATTCGATTCAAGTAGAATTTTATGGCGTCACAAAGTTGTTAAATATATCCAAGCAGATAAAGATCGTTCATACGCTTCCTAAAGTGTTCCGTTTTTTTACACTTTTCATAAAAAACATACCTAAAGGCACGGATCTGAATAAAATTCTTGTTGATGACAAAGGAAATCCGGTTACGGGGAAACCGCTCATTTTAAATAACGGCGAATATAACAGCAGCACTTCGTTAAGTCCGCTCGATGTGGGTATGGTCTTTTTGGGCAATAATCCGGCTTCGGAACCGCTCGTGTTGAAACTCAGCCATGGAGCGAGCGGTGTTGGCGAGCTATTTCAATTGATCGAATCATTTTACAAGAATCCGGACTATGAAAAAGATTATAAGGACAGTAAAGGTTTTCAGGTCGTCAATCTTCAATATGGAGTAAGCTCGGGCATGATGGCAAAGTCCAGGGCCTACGGCATACAATCACAACAAGAGCTTCTCTCTTCGATGCTCAAACTTTATGGTACACCAGACAATCCTACGCCTACAAGGGTTTTAGGAAACGTTAACCGTTCTTATCTCAGGCTAGCGGCTTATCAGAATTCTCCTAACGGCAGCACTGACGTTGGTGAAATGCCGTGCATACCGCAGGCTAATTTTAAGACATCAGGCATAAGGCCCATTATGGAAAAAGGCGTCAGAAACCCGCCGGAGATCCGTCCGGGAGAATGGATAGCGCGGTTAATATTTCCCGAGGCCATGTGGGACCTCGAAGATCAGCTTTATAAAAACTATGCTTTATATATGAATCAGTTCATCAACTATGAATATTATAATTTTGGTTTTCGATCGCCTATTAAAGATAAAAACGGTTTTGAATGCAATCCTAACAGGATACCCGATTATGATCTTAAGTTGAAACCTTCGGGCACTAACGGTTACGGCGGAAGTCCGGCAAAGCCGGCGGACGAGGAATATCGCGGAAGCGACATGCGCGCGATAACTATAGACGACAAATACGCCGTTGCGTATGCTTCATATAAATTCGCCGGCGACGCTGATTTCGCTGATTTTAAAAAATTGTTTATGAACGGCACGCAGCCTGATTCGCTGCGGCTGGGAATGATGGTAAAATTCGCCGGCGGCGTTAAGCTTCCTAAAATGACTGTTGACAAAGGCGGAATAATCGTATGTGAAAAAGGCGATATCACCATTTCCGGCGACATCGAGGATAATCCTACGCAGAATCAGGTTCTCACGCTTATAGCGATGGACGGCGACATAATAGTAGACGCTGCGAAAGTCGATGCTATTCTTATCACGATGAAAGACGGGCAGAAATTCACGCCCCGAAAAAAGCTTGAATTAAACGGCGGCCTTGCTGTGAATTCAATGGATTTCGACAGGCTTCTCGCGTCCGGCGGAACGATTAATTTCAAGCAGCAGCAGGCCAGTTCGTCAAGCGCGCCTTATTTTTACTATGCCTCCATACAGCCCGATGTCCGCAACTGGAAGGTGATACTAAAAAATGAACAGAAATAAAGTGTATGGCTTCACGCTTATAGAAATACTTGCGGCGATAGCTATTCTCGGTATAATAGCCATCAACCTGTTATATTCGCTAAGCGAGCAGAACAGAGGCACCATAGACATCGTAAATAAGGTCGTTTCGTCCAATTATGCCAAAGATGTGATCGACTATCTGAAGGCAATCGATTATTCCGATGTAGACTCGAGTTACAATTGCGTGGAAGTAGGCGGTAAAACGTCTAATATGAAGTTCAAAGACCTTCCGCCTCTGGTCGATCCGTTTGAAAGGAGTGTCGAAATTATCGAATTTAAAGACAAGCCGCTCGCCGCCGGCTCGAATCAGAAGATAAATTACAAGATAATAAAAGTCGGCGTTAAATTCGGCAAAGGTTTCAATTCGCGGGTAACGCTCATAGGTACGCTGATGGTGGATAAATTTACCGAGTAATGGTGGTAACACAATGAATTTGCGTAATTATGCGGGCCATAGAAGTAACGAAGCATTCACCTTAATGGAGATAATGGTCGTGGTTTTTCTATCGCTGCTTTTGATAGCGGCGTTATACGATATTTTCATATACAGTTTCAAAGGCGTTCTTGCCGGCAAAAATAAACTTGGAAATCTTCAGGATGCGGCCATAACGATGGAGCATTTAAAAATGAGCATCAAGGGCGCTTATTTAAAAAAGTCTAACGTTAAAGGAGTAGAGGTTGACGGCGAATCGCTCATAAAAACCGGCGACGGCGTTCTTGAGTTCGTGAGCCTGGCATACGATCAGAACGGCGATGAAAGGCTCGTCAAAACCGTTTATAATTTCAACCAGTCGGCCGGAGCGCTTACGAGGACTGAAGATGGCGGTCCCACAAAGATTTTTGCCGCGGGTAAGATAAAAAAATTCGTCACCCGGTTCGTTAAAACGGGCAAAGTATCATATATAGATACGTCGCTTAAGGTCGAGGCGGAAAACAAGCAAAAAGTAGAGCTCAGAAGCGCCGTATTTCCAAAAGACGTTCAGGCCGTTAATAAACACTGGATACCGAACCCGTTTTAATAACAAGTAAAAGTTAATTTAGTTATCAGTACTTAGTGAATAAGTGCGAATTAAAATAATGGAGGTAGTTTATGTCGTCAAAATCGATTATATGTATGCTCATGATTTCGATTTTTTTTGCGGTGCCGTTTTCATTTGCGCACGCCGTTAACGCCAGATGCGTAATAGTTAAAGTGGACGCCAAATGCCAGCGGCTTTCGGACGTAGTTTCCTGCGATGAATACGAATTGCTAGTAATCCAGTTATTCAATAATATCCAGAATCCATACGATCTGAAAAGCGGCATGAAAATTATGATACCCGAAAAAGCGTTTATGGTTAAAGTAAAAGGGCTTTCTCTGGCGGATCTTAAAAAAGAAATAAGCGAATATAGGCGGCTGGTGCCTGAAACGATGATTAAAGAGGTCAACGAATCAATATACGGAGCGGATGCGCCCGCGGAAAAAATCCCCGAAAAAGCCGATAAGAGCGTGAACGGCAAAGGCATGAATCAGCTGATAGAAAAGGAACCTCAGGAGCTTAAAAAATCGTTTTTTCCGACGCGTCCGACGCAATAAATTTTTCAACATAGAATCGCTTTATTTAAGCGTTAAATTAAATTTTAATTAAGCGGCTTTATTAATGATAAACGATAAGGAGTAAAATTATGAAAAAATTAAAATCACCGCATGGGATTATATTTCAAGCCTTTTTAATCGTTACGGTAATTTTTTCAATGTTTGGGGCTTTTGCGCCTGTATCCGCGGAAATAGATTCGCCTTCGGTTACTGATCCTTTTGGCGGCCTCGTAAACAGCGCTCCTAAAACTATAACTAACACTTTGACCGGCGAAGGTTTTGATTTTTCTTCCATTATAAAAAGCCTTTCGGGAATCGGTGAAGGGCTTGGAAGTTTCGCCAAAGGGTTATTTTCAAAATTCGATCAGGTTTTTTCAGGATTTTCGAATATTTTTGGTAATTTTTTCTCCTCGTTATTTTCAAGCGCCAATCAAATTTTCGGTTCGCTGACTTCATTTGGCGATATGTCTTCCTCGTCTTTATCCCAGGCGTCAAGTTCGTCTTCGGGCGGTTCGAGTTCTTCTGCCTCGGCGTCTTCGAGCGATGCGTCAGCGTCGTCATCATCGGGCGCTGCCGGCGGCGGGTCGGCCAGCGCTCAAAAAGTGGTGCAGTGCGCTGAAAAATATATCAACTCTACGAAGTTTCGCGGCGCCGAGGTTAATTTCGGCAATAAGGCATGCGCGCAGTTCGTATCTACGGCGCTCAAAGACGCCGGAGTCCTCGCCAATACCATTCTCGGCGTTCCGGCCCTTGTGACGGCTCTTAAAAGCAAGGGTTACGCGCAGGTGACGGCCCCTCCGTTTAAAGGCGGCGATATTGTCACCTGGCGCACGTATGATAGAAACGGCGACGGCAGAAAAGACGACGACACGCATGTAGGCATCATGTGTTTTGACGGCAAAGCGATCGCCAATTCATCTTCCGCAAGAATGCCTAAAAAAAATGACGTTTACTATGCTCCGATATGCAAAGTTCTCAGAAAATCGTAAACAAATAAAATCATTCTGATCGAACCGCGTTAGCGAAATAAGAAAGGAAGATTAAATAACATGATTAATTTTTCGAATTACGGCAAGCTTTTTCTTGCTATAATATTGATATTGATTTCAGGTTTTTTTCGGGCCGCCTCGGCGTTCGAAACTAAATTATTTTCATTGGGATTCGGCACCGGAGAAGATAAGTTGATGTATTATAATTCTAAAATAGTCAAAGAATTCGAGGAAATCCATCCGTTGGGTCCTTCCGCCTTTTGCATCAAAGGTAATACGGTTTCTGTGGTTGACACTTTTAATAACAAGTTGAAGCAGTTCGATGAAACAGGCAGGCTTATCAATAGTTTCGATATGATTGAAATAGTAAAAAAAGAATTATCCACCGCTGAGATAGGTCTTGCCTGCATTTCGGCACGCGCCAATGAAAAAGGCGAAAAAGAATTCGCGATTTCCGACAGCGTCAACGGCAAAGTATATATAATATCTTCGGGGCGTCTTGTTAAAACTATAGCAAGCCCTTATAAAGGCCGTTTCGGTCAGGCCGAAGAAGTGGCTTACGATGCCGACGGTTCGCTCGCGGTATGCGATTGGGCTGAAAACAGGATATACATATTCGATAAAAATGGAAAGGCCGTTCGCGAGTTGCCATCGCAGTTGAACGGCCTGTATTTCAATTCCGGTTTTTTATATTATATTGAAAAAAGCATGAATGGAAAGATATCGTTCGTTAAATTTAACGTCGCATCAAATAAGCCGGAAACGCTTTTCGAGCTTGACCGGCCGGAATTCAGAATAGCCAAGCTTCTGGCGGTTAATGCAAAAGGCAATTTTATAGCGGCTTTTTTTGACGATTCCGTTCAGGAGAAACTGGTTAAAAGCGATGAGTTAAAAGCGCCAATGGGATATTTCACGGTTGCCATGATATCCGCTGACGGAAAAATAACGGCGTCGGAGAACGTGCCTGTAACAACCGCCAGCGGTTCGCAATTTTTCTTCGACGCGGCTGAAGATAAGCTTTATTATCAAAATTATAATGCGCAACAGGCTCCTGAGGGTTCATATACTATTAAAAAAGTTAATTTCGGCGATAAATAGGCCCGTTATTTTTCTAAGTTTTTAATAAAAATTTGTAACGTTATGATCAAACGCAATCTGATAAAACTACGTGAATCACTTAAAAAATATATTGAATACATATCATACAGTGAATTTTATTTTCCGGATAAGCCTTTAAGTTATGTATTGATTCCTGACGGATATACCGGATTGATCATTCAGAACGTTCCGTTCAGCGAATTCAAGCTCAATAAGCGCGGCTACGTGAGGCCGGAGCGTTGTTTTATACTAGGGCAGACGAAAAGGGCGATTCTTGCCAATTACTATAGCGGTTGTCGTTATTTTGTCAAGTTCAAACCATGGGGGGCGCATTATTTTTTGAGTGCGCCCATGAATATTTTCGCTGAAAGAGCGGTCGGGCTCGAGAAAGCTCTTGGAAGTTACGGCGAGAAAATGGGCGAACTCGTTCTTAAGGCAATGGATAAGGACAACGCTGCAGTTATTCTTCAGGACATTCTTGAAAAAAGGATTGCATATAACATAGCCTCAAAAAAGATTGACGACGATGAAAATATAATTGAAACGGTAAAAAAAATAATCGAATCGAAAAACCTTACGCGCGTGGTTGAAATACTTGAAACTTCATATTACGGAAAGCGTCATCTGAATCGGAAATTCAATACTATAATAGGTTTAAACCCTAAGACTTTCATCAAGATCGTAAGGCTTCACAAATGCCTCGAAAAAATCCGCCTCGGAAAAGTAGTACAGCAGGAAATTCTCTTGAAGGAATTCGGCTATTACGACCGATCGCATATGATGCGCGAGTTCAAGGATACTCTCCGGCTTACGCCGAACTCTTATCTTGAAGAGATGTACAAATTAAGCGCAAAAGTTATTTTTAAGTAAATAACCGGTTTAATAATAGTTTTGGAGGAAAAAATGGTTTTAATAAAGTCTGTGATATTAACGATATTTTTAATTATAGCTCATTCCTTTGCGGCGTTAGTCTCAGCAGAGCAATTAACCGGCGCCGAAGCATCTGAAAAATTTGAATATATTCATGAAATAACCATTTTTGCAGCCATTGTCCAGGCCGCGCGTGACACTGCCAATCCGGAACAGGCTTCTAAACTGCAAACTTACCAGCTCGGTGATCCTTCGCCCGACTTCGACAAGATGTACCCTGTTCGACTTATGCTAAAGAAAAAATCGGACGCCCTTCCAAATTCTTTGAAAATAAAGTGTTTGAACTATTTTTTGCGGTATCCATACTGGCAGACTGTCTATCACGCCTATCTCATTGAGTCTTTCGGACCGGCACCTCTTTTTACACCCAATGGGAAACGCTTCTCCATGATTGACCAGGTATTCGCCGGCCGGAACGAATTCGCTCGCATCCTTGCCCAAGTTTACGCTTGCGGCGGTGGAACCGAAGGCTGGAAGGAAATTGTCGGGGAACTGAGCCGCCGGCAGGTGCCAAAGAAATATCTTTCGGAAATTGGAAATAGGCTGACGAAAGGCCTGAAAGCTGATTCTAAAGTAATAGGGCCGGAACTTTTTCAATCTTATAGTTCGGGGCAAATGACGGTTATTCATAATATGTTGATGGCTCCTACGACAGGGGTAGTAGCTTTTCCGAAGGGATGGAATGGTCATCCAGTCTATATTGTCGGCGCCTGGGAGACTGAAAAGGGATTGTGGACTTGCATCAGTCATGAGCTCACGCACCCAATACTGAATGCCGTCCGTGACAGATCCGGGAAATTCCGCGCCACATTGGATAAAACGGCACATTGCTTTGAATCTGTGACAGAAAACAGATGGGGATATGATGAATGGGGTTCTTACTTCATGGAGGAGTTCGTCAGAGCGGCGTCCTCAAAAATCGAAGGATGCTTTCAACGTCAATTCTATCATCACAAAACTATAGCCAGTATGCTGGAAAAATTCGAACGCTCGGATTGGACTTTGGAGGAATTACTGATTCATACGCTGGAGCAAATCGAGAAGGAATCCGCATCGATTGAAAGGCAGGCAAAAGATATGACTGGTAAGACTGAGCATAATTCCAACCATAAAGATATTTTTGCAAAAAAGATAATTCATCTTTACAAACAACAATTAGGAGAGCCTACCAAGTTTTATAAAGAATTTTTGCAGGCATATGAAAAATTTTTTTCAAAAGACGCAAGTCAAAAGGTGCCGTTAGCCGTAAGAGAGATCGACCTGGTGGAGTTAAAGAATGCCGCCTTTAGAGTTGAAGAAGCAATGCAGGAAGTGTATCAGGAGTTTACTTTGGCTCTGCCTGATGTGCAACTTCCGGAATGCGTTCTATTCGTCGGGGACATGGTAAGCGATGGCCACGGAATCCAGGTAGGCCAGAACTGGTATCTATTTATAAATCTCAATATCGTTGTTGCACAGAAGCGGCACAAAAACGACATGAAGTGGTATCTTGCACATGAGCTTGCTCACGCTGTCCACTATAGCCTATCTCCTGAATTATTTAAGGGCGGGCATTTGAAGTTCATGATGGCCGAAGATATTGCGACTTACGTTTCAATGAAGATATGCGCGATTCCGGAAAAAAAGCTTTTTGGGGCGGGTTTCTTGATGACTCTCAAATTATGCAATGGCGAAAGATCGCTGCTGAAAACAAACCTATTGTCGCAAAAAAAATTGAAAAACTCATTTTAAAAGGCGGTTTCGATCCTGATATAGATAATCAAATTTTTAATGTTTATAGCATGGAAAATCTTGAACAAAAACGCACAGGTTATCTTTACGGCTTTGAAATAGTGAGTAAATTAGCTGTCAATAAAACATTGGGGCAATTATTAAAAACCCCTTACAGCGAAATGCAATATCAAATAATGGACTATTTTACAATTAGTTGTAAACACTGATTGTAAGGATTTTTTTAAAAAAATCCGGCCGTTACAGCTTTTTTTGAGAAATGTCAGGCTGCCTGAAGCATACCCGCCCACAGGGGCGGGGCGGTAGTGTTTCGTTATTTAAATATACTAGGATTTATAAACATCTTGTCTTTTGTCCATGGTCATTATAAAGATTATCAATTCTCTGTAATGAGGAGTATAAATGATTCTATACGATCCGGTTCTAATGCGGAAAAAGCCGTTATATTTATCTGAATGCATTTTTACTATGTCCAAGTTTTTCGGCTCACCAGTTTCATAATAACTCAGTAAGTCTCTTAATGTTTGTTTAATTTGAGCTTTAATGGTTTTATCAAGCGATTTATAAAATTTATCGGCCTTGTTTGAAAGTATAAATCTATAATTCAAGCTCAGTCACCGGCTTCATATCTTCTTCGGTCATATTGTCTAAAATAGCTGTTATTTCATCGTTTTCTTTTTTAGTCATATGTTTGACGTTGGGATCGGTCATCATTTTTAAATAAAGCGGGTTAATTTTTTCCATTTTAACATATTTCTTAACAGAATTTTCTATAATATCGCTTATACTTCGTCCTTGAACGCGCTTAATCGTTTCTAAAATCGCCCATACATCTTCGGATATTGTAAGGTTTTTTCGTAGTTTCATGCCAATCACCTCTATTATGTATTATACAGAATATGCAGAAAAATGTCAATATAAAGCTAAAAATTCAATGAAAACAATAATAAATATATATTTTATTATACATTTCAAAAGAAAGAAGGCGAAAAAGCGGTTTGATTTTTAAGTGCTTTTACAAAATGAGAAAACTATATCGGCGCGTGCGGTTGGGATGCAAGGGTGTTGATTATGCTTTTAAGCTATGGAATATGTAGGACTTGAGCGGGCTTTCGCCTAACGCCGTGGGTATCCGAAGTTCGAGCGGCCCAGAAAACGCTCGCGTTTTCTTGGGCGGAGGAATTTGGTTAAGCCGGATGAAGTGAGCGGTGGCCCGCAGGCCACGGGCCGTCTTGCGGTCGATAGCAAAAAAATAATTTTTGGAATTAATCAATGTCAATTAAAAAAAGCGGCTTTATTACTATTTAGCAAGACGGGCCGAGCGAACCTTGCGAAATCTGAGGAGCGACCGGTAGGGAGCGACGAACGTGAATCCTCCTGTTATACGATGGGGGCGCGGCGACTTAGGCACACAAGGGTTGCCGAATATATGGCGGCATCAAAAGAAGACAAAGAAATAATCAAAGGCAGCCGGTATTTATTGCTCAAAAACTCAGAAAACCTTCATGAAGAAGAAAAATCAAAGTTAAACAAAATACTCGCTATCAATAAAAATATAACAACTACGCTGATTCTCAAAGATCTATTAAAGAAGTTATGGAGTTACAGGCGTGCTGACAAAGCCGGAGAATTCCTTGAATATTGGTGCCAGCTGGCGCTTGATAGCGGAATTAAACACCTGAAATCTTTTGTTAAGACACTTCAAACGCATGCCCATGGTATATTAAGCCATTGTTTGTATCCAATACATACCAGTATTATAGAGGGTTTTAACAACAAAATAAAACTAATCAAGCGGAAAGCCTATGGTTTTAACGATATGGAATATTTTACCCTCGTTGTTAAAGAAGCATTTTTTAGCAACTAAATTGGAGAAGATCCAAATCTTTTAATTTCTTTATCAAAATCGGATATATAATTTTCATCTTGATTTTTTCTGTAAATTTCATATTCATGTTCGGCTTTGATTTTGGCTTCTTCGGCGCTTATTTTACCTTTGTCTTCAAGGATGGGAAAATTGGACAACTCTAAAAAATTGTTCAGAAATTTTATCCAGTCTTCCATTTTCATAAGTATCTGACGTTCGGCGCGGCTTTCGGCAAGATCGAGGTAGGCGGAAACAATTCGATTTAATTCTTTTATATGTGTTTCGCTCAAGTAATTTTTAGCGATTACAACATCGGATTTTAATATTTTTCCGTCAGGAGCATGCTTCCAATTTGTTAATTCCATATAAATTTTTGCGGCATCGGCCAGGGCGTAGATTGTTTCGGCGGCTGTTTTTCCAGTAATCGCCCAATGAAGTTTGTTTTGAACCGTTGCAAAAAAATCTTTCGTTATTGGCGCATTTTTATCATAATCGGCGGAAAGAGAGTAAATATCTGTTATTTTCTGATAAAATCTTCTTTCGCTGGCTCGTATTTCACGAATTCGTTCTAATAATTCGTCGAAATAATCTTTGCCGAAAACTCGATTGCCCTGCTTCAGTCTTTCGTCGTCAAGAGCAAACCCTTTAATAATAAACTCTTTCAAGGTTTTTGTGGCCCATATACGAAATTGTGTCGCCTGGTAAGAGTTGACACGATACCCAACGGAAATAATGGCGTCAAGATTATAATACTTTGTATTGTATATTTTATTGTCGGTTGCAGTATGTTCCAAAATGGAACTAACTGATTCCTCGGTCAATTCTCCTGAATCAAAGATGTTCTTCAGGTGTTTTGTTATTGCAGGACGTTGAACTCCAAAAAGTTCCGCAATCGCTTTTTGTGTTAACCAGACTGTTTCGTCTTTAAAAAAGACTTCTACTTTTACTTTGCCGCTATCTGAAGTGTAAAGCAAAAAATTAGATTGATAGTTTGATAATTCATTATTTATCTTTTTATCTTTGTGCATGTTTTCTGCTTCTCCGATAATAATAACTTAAGTTTCGCACCCTAAAAGGTGCATAAAACGGTTATATTGTTCTTTTAAAAAAATATAAATAATATGGAATATTCTTCACCAGCATACATTTTTGTGCTATAATTTGTTTGCAACAACAATAAAGCAAAGGAGTAACGCCGATGCAGAATATAAAAAAACTCAGATCGAACCAGTCGTTAGAAAATGAGGCAATGACCTTAATTTTATTATATTCGATTTTTTAACAAAATTCAAGTTAAAAAATATATGCGATTGTGTCGTATGTGAGTCCAATTTTTTGTGGATAGCTCAAAATCGAGAAAATCTGGAATCGCCAGCGCCTGCAGGGTAAAAGAATTTTTCTTAGACAAGCTGACCAGCGGCCTTAAAATGGTCGGCAGAGCTATAAAAGCCGTATTAAGAGCCAAATACGTGATTTTTGATAATTGGTATGGGGCGTCGTTCGAGTTTATCAAAGGCATGATAGCCGGAGGTTTGACCGTGGTATGCGCCGTGCCGCTCAACAGAAACTGCATTCATTTGCAGCAAAGCATAAACATTTCGAAAGTATTGGCTTTTTTGAAAAACAGCAAAAAGCCCAAAAAATGCGCAGCAAGGACTCTTAGATACTATGAAGCAGAGATTGAAATGCCGAAATTAGGCAAGGTAAAGCTGTGTTTATGCCGGAAAGTAAAACATAAAGAATGGAAAGCTATAATCAGCAAGGATTCTACGATGTCCGCTCTGGCGATAATGGAGGTTTATGCGTTGAGATGGTCCATAGAAGTTTTTTTCAAGGAAGCCAAGGATGGGCAAACGCCAGTCGACCGACTTCGACGCTCAGTTCGTATATGTCACAGCATAGATGGTAGATACAAGAACTAATATGCGTGTATGCTTCCATTATAAGAGTATAAACGAATACTTGTTCGTTTTTAGTTGTTTTTTATACAAAAAATTATTTCATTAATTTTAGTTTGTTGCAATTAATCAAGTGAAGCAAGATTTGATTCACAAAATGTTTCCAATGAAACTATAATTTCAATTTACCAACCAGCCATTATTGCTGCGCAGACGCGCGCGTGCGCGCGTCTGCAAAAAACAAAAACAGAAGCAAAAAATGAAATAGAAAAAAGAAAGCTGAGCATAAAAGAAATTTTAGGCAATAGCCAAAAAGAGCTTAGTTGAATTAAAGCGCCGGCAGAAAAGCTGGCACTCCACAAAAATAAAGCGTCAGGCTAATCAGGGGTTGGAAGGGATTTTAAGGGAAGGCAGGGGCCATCGGCCTCTGGCCTTCCCTTATCAAAAAAAATAGCGTGGATATAAATAAAAATTTAACGGCGTTTAATAAACAAAATTATTTTCGGCATTGTCCAGGGCGGGGTTAACGGCGTCTTTTTCGGACAATATAATTTCTTCCTGATCGATCGGCCAGTTAATATTTATGGTTTTATCGTTATAGATAATTCCGGCGTTATGGGCGGGCGAGTAAAGGTTATCGCATTTATAAAAAACTTCGGCGTAGTCGCTTAGAACTACAAAACCGTGCGCGAAGCCGCGCGGGATGAACATTTGTTTTTTATTAGCGGCCGAAAGAATTACTCCGGTCCACTTGCCGTAATCGGGCGAGCCTTTTCTTATATCGACGGCCGCGTCGAAAATTTCGCCGTGCAGAACTCTTACGAGTTTAGCCTGCGCGAACGGGGCGAGTTGGTAATGCAGGCCGCGCAGGACGCCGTGTTTTGAAAACGACTGGTTATCCTGCACGAATTTAGCGTCGATGCCGGCGTCGTTGAATTGTTTTTCGTTATATGACTCGAAAAAATGTCCGCGTTCGTCGTTGTAAACTGCGGGTTCGAAAACGGTTACGCCTTTTAGTGAAGTTGGAAAAAACGGCATTTCAGGGTCACCTTTCTATTTTGCTTTATTTCCATGCGGCCGTGGCTGTTTTAATAGATCTGGCTATTTCATCGAAAACTGATTTGACGGTACTTTCATTAAGCAGTTCGGCTTGAAATGGTTCTGTAATCTTTAAAAAGTCGGCCGGAGTTTTTGAAAGTCCGCGGTCATCGACTATTTTATCGGCGAAAGTTTTAAAGTTTTCGCTGAATTTTTCGCATTTATCTGATATGTTGAAATTAATGGGTTTCAGGTATGAGCTGTATTGGTTATATTGCGTTAAAAGCGAATCGGCGGTTTTGTCGAGGTTAAGGAAACCGGATTTGATGCCGTTAAGAAAGCCTATTTCTTCGGATACGGTTTTAAGGCTCTTTTCGTAATCTTTTTTAACGGCGCGCAGTTTGAGTATTTCGGTTATTTGCGGTATTTTAGATATAAGCGGTGAAACGGTTTCCTGCGAAGCTTCTTCAAAGAGAGCGGTCACGCTTTCAAGGACGCAGGTGGTTTCGAAAGCGTTTTGCAGGAGGTTTAAATTCTGTCTGATAGACGCGGCGCAAGCAACATTTTCGCGGTATTCTTTTTCGAGATCGCCGATATCTTTATCAGCGTCGGATTTGACTTTGAAA